>JBEDEF010000035.1:0-6598 GCA_041175845.1 Verrucomicrobiota bacterium | reverse complement strand
TCCGGGTCCTCCGCGGCGTAGCCCGCGAAGCCGCCGAGGATCTGCCCGAGATAGATGCCGGTCTGGTGGAATCCGACGGCCCGCGAGCGGGTGAGGCCCTGGTGGTACTCCGCGATCAGCGCGAGGGCGCAGGGAATGTAGAAGGCCTCGCTGATGCCCATCAGGGCCCGCGCGGCGACCAACTCGTTGAAGGTGGTGACGTGGCCCGTCCACCAGGTGACCGCCGACCACGCGCCAAGGCTGAGCACGATCACCCAGCGCTTGCTGAAACGGTCCGCGATGAAGCCGCCGAAGGGGCTGAGCACGGCGTAGGTCCACTTGAAGCAGCCGAGCACGAAGCCCCAGTCCGCCTTGTTGGCGATGCTGGGGATGTCGGCGACCATCGACGCCTTCATCGTGGCGAGCATCTGCCGGTCGAGGTAGTTGAGGAGCGCGACGGGGAACAGGAGCGCGACCACGAACCAGGCGTAGCGCGCGGCGTTGGCGGGGGTGAGCATGGGCGGGAGGCTGGGGCCGGCCGCCATCGCGGCGCGAGGCCGGAACGGCGGTCCGAAGGGGGAACCGGGTCAGCGGGCGGCGCGCGGGTTGCGGAGCTGATAGAAGAAGCCGTCCTCGGCGCCGATCAGCAGGTCCGGGATCCCGTCCCGGTCCCAGTCGCCGACGGTCGGCTTGGTCGCGTGCCCGGCGAGCACGTGCGCGCTCACCGGCCCCTCGTCGCGGAAGCGCCAGCGTCCGGCAGCGTCGCGCCCGAGCCCGCGCAGGAAGTTCACGTTCGGATTGCTGTTCACGAGCAGGTCCGGCGTGCCGTCGCCGTCCCAGTCCGTCACGCAGAACGTGCGGCGGCCCCCGCGGCCGTTCACGCCGTCGTTGAGCCGGAGCAGGCCGGACTCGCGGTTCTGCGGCTGGCCGTTGCTGTTGTAGACGCTCACGCCCTCACCCCAGAAGACGCGCTGCGCGGCGCCGAGGACGAGCGTGCCGTCGGCCGCGCGGCTCCGCGGGAAGAGCGCGAGGTAGCCCTCGTGGTCGGACATCACGAGGTCCATCAGGCCGTCGCCGTTCCAGTCGATCATCTGCGGCGTGGTGCGCCACTGGGTGACGAACTCCCGGCCCTGCGGGTCCCACCAGTTCCAAGCCGGCTTGGGGGAACGGGAACCGGGGGCAACCTCGACCGGCTGACCCGCGGCAAGGCGCGGGGCGGTGCGCGTGCCCACGTTGCGGTACCAGACGACCTTGCCCCAGATCCCGTTGGTCATGAGGTCGGGCAACCCGTCACCGTCCCAGTCGGCGACGCTGAGGATGGAGTAACCCCACTTGGCCTCGGCGGGCCCCTGGATCGAGCCGTTGGGGCCGGCCAGCTCGCGGATGAGGCGGCCGGCGGCGGTGAGGTAGCGGGGCGCGGCCCAGCGGCTCGGGTTGCCGCCAAGATTCTCGATGAAGCCGACGTAGCCGGCGGTGTTGCCGCTGATGAGATCCTCGTCGCCGTCGCCGTCCCAGTCGAAGGCGTAGGGCGTGGCTAGGGCCCCAAACTTCACCTCCGCGGCGAATTGGCGGAAGTAGCGCGGCGGCAGGAACTGGGGCATCCCGCCGCTCACGCGCCCGGTGTGCTCGAGGAACGCGACGCGGCCGTCCTCGTCGCCCACCACGAGGTCGAGGTCGCCGTCACCATCGAAGTCGACCGCGGTCGGTGTGATCATGCAGAGGTCCATCACGAGAGGCACGCCGCCGAGGGCGAGGGGGCGGCCGGCGGCGTAGTCGGGCCGGGTGCGGGTGCCGGTGTTCTCGTAGTACGTGAAGCTGTCGCGGAACTCGCCGCAGAGCAGGTCGAGGTCGCCATCCCCGTCGAAGTCGCCCCACATCGGCGAGGGCATTCCGAACGGGTCCACCGGCCGGCCGCCGGCCTGCACGCGCACGGGCTCGGCGTAGACGGGCCGCGCGCTGGTGCCGGTGTTGCGCATCAGGTAGACGTACCCGTGCAGCGGGCCGCGGACCCAGTCGCCGAAGCGGTTGAAGGCGGCGTCCCAGCCGTAGTCGCCCCAAAAGTCGATGCCCACGGTGAGGTCGAGCGCGCCGTCCCCGTCGTAGTCGACGAGCTTCCACTGGTTCTGCCGGATGTTGCCCGGCTCGGTGAGGATCCGCTCCGGCGCGCCGAGCTTCTCCGGCCGGTCAAAGTGGGAATTCAGGAAGTCCGGGTAGACGTTGCCGCGGTAGGCGAAGATGTCCCCCTGCTTCACCGAGGCGGTGGCGGTGACCACGGGCTGCCCCGTGACGTAGGAGATGCCGGCCGAGGGCGCGGACTTCCCGAGGAGCCGGGCGGGGCGAAAGATCGGGAGCTGAAGCTGCGGGTCGACCTCGCCGCTGTTCTCGAAGTACCACGTGCCGTTGAACGGCTTGTCGGTGCAGACCACCACGAGGTCCATCCGGCCGTCGCGGTTGTAGTCGATCGGCAGGGGCCAGGCCCAGAGGCCCACCCCGAGGTCGGCAAGGAGTCCGGGATTCTGATAGGCGAGGCGCGGCATCGTCCCGGCGGCGGGCGCCGGCGCGGCACCAGCGGGGGCGGAGGCCGCGGAAGCCGCCGGGGCGAGCGCGAGGAGGGCGGCGAACAGGGCGGAGGACGGACGGGCAAGGGACATGACGGGGATCAGAAGCGGCCGCTGAGGCCGAAGGTGAGGGTCGGGGCGTTCACGATGCGGCGCTGCACCCGGTCGGGCGAGCCGAGGTAGGTCTCCTGCAGGGTATTCGTGAGGTTGGCCACGTCGCAGAATAGGGTGGCGTCCGGCCGGAGCTGAAAGGCGACGCCCGCGTTGAGGAGGGTGCGCGCCCGGCGGTAGATGTTGCGGTGCGCGAGGGCGCTGGGGGTGACGAGGTAGTCGCCGGTGTGGTTCAGCAGGACGTTGGCGCGGAAACGGCCGAGGGTGTAGGTGAGGCCGGCGTTGCCGGTGCGGGGGATGAAGTTCTGGACCTCCTTGTTGGAGCGCTGCGCCGTGCCGCCGAAGTTCCCCGCGGTCTCGAGCAGGGTGAGGTTGGCGGAAACGGCGAAACCGCGCAGCCAGCCGGGCAGGAAGGTGAGCTGCTGGCGGTAATCCAGCTCCCAGCCGCTGACCTCGGCCGTGCCCGCGTTGGTGGCGCTCAGCAGCTGGAAGCCCGCATAGCTGCCGTCGAAGCCGTTATCCGGCCCCGCGCCCACCGTGCCGATAGCGGCCGTGACGATGTAGTCGCGGATGTCCTTGCGGAAGTAGCCGACCGAAAGAATGCCGGCGGGCGGGAAGTAGTACTGGAGGGAGACGTCGACGTTGCGGGCGTACTGCGGGCCGAGCGCGGGGTTGGAGATCGTGACCGTCTGGGCCGTGGCGTTGTCCGTGATCGAGGCGGAGGGCACGAGGCTGGTGACGGGTGGGCGCCCGAAGGAGGTGGACCAGCTGGCCTGCGCGCGGAGGTTGGGCGTGAACGAGTACGTGACGTGGACGCTGGGGAACGAGCGCGTGTAGGCGCCGGAGTTCGTCACCGGATGATCCCAGTCCGCCCGCGCGCGGGCGACAGGGTCCGGAATCTGGGCGGCGGTGGCGGGGCGGACGCGCACGTAGCCGAAGCCGGAGACCTCGGTCCGCTCCGTGCGCACGCCGCCGAGGAGGCCGAGGTTGCCGAAGCGGGCCTGGCCCTGGACGTAGCCGGCGGCGATCTCCTCGGTGGCACGGCGGGTGGTGCTGAACGCGTCGCTCGTGCGGAAGTAGAGGTCCTCGGCCCAGAGGGCGGGGTTGCCGATGTTCTCGTAGGCGGCGTGGGGGTCCACGAAGGGCAGGCGCCGGCCGTCGGCGGAGCGGAACGCGTAGACGTCGGGGAACGTGGCGGTCATCGCGGGGGCGGAGGCCTGGTAGGCCCACCGGCGGCGGCGGCCGACCTCGCCCATCTTCTGGTGGCGGAAGAAGGCCCCCGTCTTGACCGTGGCGGGCACGGCGGCGGGCAGGCGGTAGGCGGCGTTGAGGCGGGCGTTGAGGACGTCGACGTCGCGGTCGTCGTTGCGGGTGGTGAGCGCCACGGCGGTCCGGTAGCTGGCGATGTCGAAGAGGCTGGGCCCGGCGGTCTGGGTGAGGATGGGGTTGGCGCGGTCGGTGGTGTCGACGACCCAGCCGACGTTGGCCGCGCGCATCACGAGGTTGCCGCCGGGCTCGTGGGCGAGGTTGTTGTGCGTGCGGCTGTAGCTCGCGTCGTAGTCGAGGGTGAGGCGGTCGAGCGTGTGCTCGGCGGCGCCGCTGACGAGGCGGGTGCGGTTGATGAAGCGGCGCAGGAAGGTGTTGAGCTCGAAGTTGGAGCCGGCGACGGCGCGCACCTCGGTGCGGGTGTCGGTATAGCCCGGGACGATCGCCCCGGTGCCGGTCAGCACGCCGTTGGCGAGGGTGGCGACGTTCTGGTTGGAAAAGGCGCGCGTCGTGTAGAGACGGTCCGTCTTCTCGAAGGCGTCGTTGTAAATGGTGTTCAGCGTGAACCGCGTGCGGTCGGAAAGGCGGTACTCGACCTTGGCGTTCACGCTCTGCTGGGTGCGGTTGTTGTACTGGTTCTGGGTGCGGAAGTCCCAGAGGAAGACCGGCCCGGCGGCGCTGTTCTGGTAATCGAACTGCCGCGAGGTCGGGCCGTTGGCGTTCTCGCTGTAGAAGAGGTTCAGCGCGACGCCCAGGTTGCGCTCGCCGCCGGCGACGCTGAAGACCTCCTGGTAGGCGAGGTTCGTCAGCGGATGGATCGGATGGTCGCGGCGGGGCTGGATGTGGTCGAAGAACGGTGCCGCCCAGCGCGCCCCGAAACTGTACGCGACCCGCCGGCGCTCCTTCATGCCCAGCGTCGAGCGCGTCTTCAGGTTCACCGTGCCGCCCAGCGAATCCGCGGTCTGGTCCGGGGTATGGCCCTTGATCACCTCCAGCTGCTCAAACATCGCACCCGTCAGGCTGTGGGTCTGGAACTGCCGGTTGAAGCCGCCCACGTTGGACATCAGATTGCCGTCCACGTTGACGCGGTTGAGGGTCGAGGCGGCGCCCCGGATGAAGACGCCCGTGACGTTACCCTCGTCGTCGAACTGGGACGCCACGCCGGGCAGGCGGACGGCGAGTTCGCCCGCGCTCATGTTCGGCAGGTTGCCGTAGGCGTCGAGGGCCGCGACGTTCTTGAGGTTGTCGGCGTTGCGCTGGGCGGTGAGCGCCAGCGCGTTGCCCTCGCGCTCGCCAGTGACCCGGAACTCGCCGAGCTGGTAGACGGGGGCGGAAAGGTCGAAGTCCTCGCTGCGGCGTCCGGCCGCGGCGACGTTCACCACGCGCCGCTGATCATCCAGCCCGAGGTAGGAGACGACCAGCTCGACCGAACCCGCCGGCAGGTCGGTGAGGACATAGCGGCCGGTCGCGTCGGTGAGCGTGGAGCGGCCGGCGGCGGGCACCGAGACACGGGCCCCCTCCAGGAGATTGCGGGTGGCGGCGTTGCTCACCGCGCCCGTGATGGTGGCAGCGACGGCCGGAATCAGGGTAAGGGCGAGGGCGGCTAGGACGCGGAACAGGCGGAGACGTGACATCATCGGGGTGGAGGGTTTCCCAGGGGCAACGTTGGGGACCGGCGAACTTCTGCCGGGCCCTCCCGGCGCAGGCCAGCGGAAAACCGCCGCGCGCGGGGCTTCGGTGCAAACGGCGCGCAAGCCTTGGCAAGGGGCGCGCGGCGGGGGCGCCCGGGAGGAGTAGAATGGCTGGATGAAGACCATCCTCGCCCCGGTCGATTTCTCCGCCGCTTCGGAGGCGGTCCTCACTCAAGCCATCGACTTGGCCCGCGCCCTCGGCGGCCGCGTGGTGCTGCTCACGGTGATCCAGCCGCCGGTGATCACCAGCGAGTACGCCGGGATGATGGAGAACCTCCCGGAGGTGATGGCCGCCGGGGAGCGCAACGCCGCCCGCCGCCTCGCGGAGCTGGAGACGCGGGTGCGCGCCGCGCAGGTCCCGGTCGAGTCGGTGCAGCTCAACGGGCCCCCCGTGCGCACGATCCTGGACCAGGCGGCGCGCGTCTCGGCGGATTACGTGGTGATGGGTTCCCACGGCCACACCGCGCTCTACGATCTCTTAGTCGGGAGCACGACCCACGGGGTGCTCCTGCGCGCGCCCTGCCCCGTGGTGATCACGCCCGGACCCAAGGCGGCCAAGGCGGCGCGCGTCCCCTGATCCGGCCCGCGCGGCCTCACCGCGCGCGGAAGGCGGCGCGCATCCCGAGCGAGACGATCCCGAGGGTGGCCAGGGAATTCACCGGCATCAGGATCGCCGCCAGCAGCGGGTTCATCCGGCCCGCGACCGCGAGGCCGACGGCCAGCAGGTTGTAGGCGACGGAGAAGACCAAAATCACGCGGTGCGTGCGCCGGCGGAGCTGATCCGTCTCGAACAGAGCGCGGATCCCCCCGATCCCGCGGCCGAGATAATAAAAGTCCGCCTTGCCCTCGAGCACGCCCCGGTGGATCGCGGGGGTGCCCCGGCAACCTGCCGCGGCGAAGGCGAGGCTATCATTCGCACCGTCCCCCAACATCAGCGTGCGGTCCGGTTCATCGGCCACCACGCGCGCCGCCTTCTCGCCGGGCGTAAGCCCG
>JBEDEF010000034.1:0-5256 GCA_041175845.1 Verrucomicrobiota bacterium | reverse complement strand
CCCCAGTCTCGTGTGGTTCGCCCTCGCCGGTGCCGTCTCGGCCACCGCCGCAGCGCCGAGGCCGAACGTCCTGCTGATTCTCGCCGATGATCTGACCCGGACCGCGCTGGGATCCTACGGCAACTCGATCTGCCGCACGCCAAATCTGGACCGGCTCGCGGCGTCTGGCCTCCGCTTCACCCGGGCCTACTGCCAGGGTACCTACTGCGGCCCCTCCCGGGCGTCGTTCCTCTCCGGATACTACCCGCACGCCCTCGGCGTTCTCGGCTACACCAGCCCGCGCGCGCCGCTCGGCGAGCGCGCCACCTGGCCGCAGCACTTTCGGCAGGCCGGCTACCACACGGCGCGCATCGGAAAAATCTACCATATGGGCGTGCCGGGCGGCGTGGAGGACCACGGGCCCGGCCGCGACTACCATGGCGCGGATGACCCGGCGTCGTGGACCGAGCGCTGGAACACGCCAGGGCCCGAATGGCGCGCGGCCGGGACGGGCGAGACGCTCGAGCGCAACCCCGACGGCAGCAAGCCAGTGATGGGTGGCAACACCTTCGTGGTGGTCGAGGCGGACGGGGACGACGATGAGCACCACGACGGCAAGGCGGCCGCCAAGGCCGCGGAGTTTCTCCGCGAACGCCGCGGCCGGCCGGAGCCGTTCTTCCTGGCAGTCGGCTTTGTCCGCCCGCACGTGCCCTTCGTCGCGCCCCGGAAGTACTTCGCCCCCTACCTCCCCTACGAAAAACTGCCGCTACCCCCGAAGGTGCCGGGTGATTGGGACGACCTGCCCAAGGCGGGCATCAACTACAAGACGAGCGTGAACATGCAGTTTGACGAACGCCGGCAGCGAAAGGCGATCGGGGGCTACTATGCGAGTGTCTCCTTTATGGACGCGCAGGTGGGCCGCGTGCTGGCCGCGCTGGAGGCGGCCGGCCTGGCGGACAACACGATCGTGATCTTCACCAGCGACCACGGGTACCACCTCGGCGAACACGACTTCTGGGCGAAGGTGAGCCTACTGGAGGAATCCGCGCAGGTGCCGCTCCTCGTGCGCGTCCCGGGCCGGGCCCCGGGCGTGCGCGATGCGCTGGTGGAATTGCTGGACCTCTTCCCGACCACGGCTGCCCTCTGCGGCCTGCCCGTCCCCGCACGCCTGCAGGGCCGGGATCTGGCGCCCGTGCTGGCGGAGACCCGCGGGCGGGTGCGTGACACCGCGTTCAGCGTCGCGCCCTCGACCAAAGGGTTTCTGCTCCGGGACGACCGCTTCGCGTTCATCCAGTATCAGGAGGATGCCTCCGCGGGGATCGAGTTGTACGACCTTGTCGAGGATCCCCGGCAATACACGAACCTGGCCGGGCGGCCGGAGCACGCCGCGACCGTGGCAGGCTACCGGGAGCGGTTGCTCGCCACCCTGCGGGCCGTGCGGACGAACGACCTGGGCCGCTGAGCGGGCGGAGGCCGGGAAGGCCGCCGCCCCGCCGCCCGCGCTCAGAAGCTCACCGTCGTGGTCACGCCCAGCTTGCGCGGGGCGTTGAGCCACTGGGCGTAGCGGAGCGTCCCGTTGGTCGAGCGGATGAGGTACATCACCTCGTTCGCGTCCAGCAGGTTGGAGACGTTCAGCTGCAGCGTCGTCCGGACCTTGCCGAAGGGCTTCAGGCGGTAGAGCGCGAAGAGGTCGTGGAGCATCCGGTCCGGGAAATAGTACATCTTCCGCCGGTTTCCGTCGGCGGCGTCGTTATACATGTAGCCCCGGTGCTTCTCGCGGAGGCTGCTGCTGAGGCCGACGACAAGGCCGCGGAGCGGGCCCTGGTCGAACTGGAAGCGGTTGATCAGGCTGTAGCTGCGCTCGGCGTAGCCGATGGTGCGCTCGCCCGCCTTACGCACGATCAGCGTGCCCCCCGAGGGAGAAACGAAGCCCAGCTGGTGCTGCGACACCGGCAGGCCCGTGGCGTTGGTGCCGACCCCGGGCGTGAACAGGCCGAGCGTCTGCGCATTCAGGATCTGGCCCGACTCCGGGTCCAACTGCGCGAAGTAGGCGCTGTTGGGGTCGCGCATCATCGCCAGCGAAAGCGGCACCGGCGCGGAGGTCGGATCCAGCGGATTGGACGGAACCAGCAGGGGCGTGATCGCCCCGCCCGCCGTGGCGCGGAGGCCCACCACCGTCTGCCCGCCCACGGTGGTGGTGTTGAACTGGTCGTTGTAGAACTGCGGCAAGACGACGTCGCTGCGCTCGCTGCCGTTGGCGGTGGCGAGGTTGACGCGGACCTCCCAGCCGCGCAGCGGGCGCGCGGAGAGGGTCAGGTTGTAGCCGTCGGAGGTGCGGCTGTAGGTGTAAGCGCCGCCGCCGTTGCGGCCGTTGATCCCGTTGGGGTCGACGTCGTTCTGGGTGCCCCCAAGGCTGGCGGTGAAGTTCTGGGCCTCGGAAACGTAGTAGTTCAGGTTACCGGAGATGCGGTTTTCCCAGAGCCCGAACTTGAGGCCCACGTCGCGGCTCACGCCCTTGCCGGCGGGCAGAGGCTGGTTGTAGATGTCCCGGGTAGTGTCGAAGTTGATCTTCGCGTTGGTGGAGTAATTGAGCGAGACGCGCACCCCCTTGAGCGGCGTGTCGATCACGGCACCCGTCGTGAGGCTGTCGTAGGTGATAGGGCCGCGGCGGAGCCCGGTGTTGGTGCGGAAGGCGCTCGCCTCTTCCGCGCGGTAGCCCGCCATCGTGTCGATCCGACCCTTCCACCATTCGCTGAACAGGCTGAAGCCGTGGCTGCGCTCGTTGGTGTCGTCGTGGTAGTAACCCGTGATGGTGCTTTGTCCCGTGGCAGCGTTGATCGGACCGGACAGGCCGAGGGGATTGTTGGCGGTGGGCGGAACCGCTCCGGCATAGACTTGCGGCTGGTAAACGTAGGTCTTGCCGTTCGGATGGACCAGCGAGGTGAAGGGCCATTGCTGGCCACCGATGACCTCCTTGGGGAAGATTGGCATCCAGACCGCCGGAAGAGTGATGCGACCGGATTCAGTCGTACTAATCTGAGCTGCATTTTGGATCACCTGTCCGGAGGCGTCCGCCTCGTAGAAGCGCCACGGCTCCTGGTTCACCCACGACTGCATATCCTGGAAGAAAGCGCTGGCCTGATGCCGGCCCCAGCGGCCGAGGTTCTTCTGGTAGGCGAGTGCGGCCCGGTAGCCGCGAGCGCCGGTGTGGAACGGCGTCGCGTTCATCGAGGTGGTGAACGCCCACTGCGTTCCGACGAGGCCGGTCAGCGGATCGACATAGGCGTTGCCCGGGGCGCCGGGGGCGTAGACGGTCGTGTTGTTGGCCCGCAGGGGATCGTTAATGCGCGCGTCGTGACCGTAGCGTAACTGCAGCGCGAGGCCCTCGGCGAGAGTCGCCTCGGCGACGACGGACTTGATCCCGTTCTTGTAGGCGTCGCGGTGAAACGGTCCGATCGCGGAGTCGACCTTGGTGAGGTCGAAGGTGCCGCCGGTCAGCTCACGCACGTTGGGGAAGGCCACGAGGTAACGGGAACTCTGTCCGTCCACCCGCTCGCCGGTGGGCAAGAGCAGGTTGAGCGGCGCGCGCACGGTGACCGCCTGGGCGAAGATGGTGTCGCGGGTGAAGTGGCGCCATTCGCCGCGGATCTGCAGGCGTCGCCACGGCTGCAGCGTGAGGGCCAGGTGCAAACCCTCGTTGATCTGCCGCGTGCCAGGACGGAAGTACCGGGTGTCGCCGCGCACGGCGTTGATTCGGTAACCCCAGGACCGGTAGCCGGCGCCGGCGTCCAGCGTGAAACGGCGGGTGCCCTCGGAGTCCCCGGTCGCCGCGAAGGTCACGCGGGGGCCACGGTTAACGTAGGCGCGCTTGGAGGCACTGGTCACGACGCCGCCCGCGTCACCGGAACCGAAAAGCAGGGAATTGGAGCCGCCGATGGCCTCGACCCGCTCGATGTCGAAGGAATCGAGCAGGGTGGTATCGGAGCGGAGGAAACCGTCGCGGCGGGGGTTGTTGATCTGCAGGCCCCGCATCGTCATGCTCTTCGGGTCCTGCCGGTCGCCTTCGAGGTTGCCGCGCACGTCCTCGTTGCCGCCGCCGATGATGGCCGAGCCGAGGCCACCGAGCTTCGAGAGCATCTCGGTCATATCGACCACACCCATCTCGTCCATCAGCTGGCGGTTGAACACCTTGGCATCGAGGGGCGTCTTGCCCAGCGGGGTGTTGGTGCCGGTGATGGAATTGGTGTTGTTCGCCTCGTAGGTATCAAAGGCGTCGGCAGAGACCTCGAATGGAGTAAGCGTGACGGCGCCGGCGGTGAGGGCGTCATCGCGGGCCTTGGCCTCGAGTTCCGCGGCGTCGAGGCGGCCGTCGCGATTGCGATCGTAGCGGGCGAGATCGCCCGGCGTGGGGCCAGCGGGTTCGCCAGCCGAGGCAGTTCCCGGCAGGAAAGCCAAGGCGAGGCACAGGGGTAGGAGACGGAGCGAGGGTTGCATGGGCAGGTAAGGTGGGGATCGGGCCGCAAACCGCGGCGCGAGGGGCAAGGACAGCATCGCCGGATGAGGCCACGGGTGGCAACTGGGTTTTGCGGCGGACGGTCCGAGAGGCGGCCCCATCGATCCGGTCGGGGTTGACTCGGGGCGCGCCGGCCCAACCCTGCGAACCGGATCCGGGGTGTAGCTTAGCCTGGTAGAGCGCCTGGTTTGGGACCAGGAGGTCGCGAGTTCGAATCTCGCCGCCCCGACCATCCGACCCGCAGCATCACGCCCCTTCTGCCGCGGCCAGCCGCGCGGGATCCACGTCGACGCCCAGCCCTGGTCCTTCCGGCACCAGCGCCTGATCCCCCCGCACCTCCAGCGGCCGCGCCAAAATGCTCCCCGCCAGGAACTGCGGCGCATTGAGGGCCGCCGGACGTTCTAGGCCATACGCCCCGAACAATTGCAGGCAGGCCGCGAAGGAAAGATCCGGATCCGTCAGGCCGCTCGCGAAGAAGAGCAGCCCATGCTGCTCCATGTACTCGAGGATGCGCCGCGCCTCGGTCAAGCCGCCGCACCGCGACACCTTCATCGCCACGCCGTCCAGCAAGTCGAACTCGTGAAAGGCCCGCAGATCCGCCAGGGCCACGACGCCCTCGTCCATCAAGATCGGTAGCGCCCGCTGTTCACGCAGCCGCCGGTAACCCGGCAGGTCGTTTGCCGGTAACGGCTGCTCCAGCGCCGCCACGCCAAGGTCCGCCAACCGCCCCGCGACCCGGCGCGCGGTGTCCACGTCGTAACCGC
>JBEDEF010000033.1:0-2908 GCA_041175845.1 Verrucomicrobiota bacterium | reverse complement strand
GATACGGGCCCGCGAACAGCTTCCATTCCGCGGCGCGATCCACCGTCCGCCCGTCGACGCGCGGGAGCTCCCCGTAGGCGCATTCGACCCGCCGGCCCCGGAGCGTGGTGAACGCGACCCGCGGGACGGGATCGAGACGGACCTCGAGCGGCAGCGCGCGGACGGCGGCCTTGAACGCGTCCCAGGAGGTGAAGTCGGCGGCGGAGGCCGGCTGCAGGATGACGCCGTTGCGCGCGTGCGGGGAACGCAGGCGGCGGCCGCCGCCCTCGAGCGGCCGCCACTCGTGGGGCGCGAGCGGCCGGAAAGCCACGTAGGCGCGGCCGCCCTGGGCGAAGATCCAGCCGGAGGCATCCTCCTCGGTGCGGACGAGATCCTTCGAGAAGAAGCCGTTCAACTGAATGAAGGGCGCGTCCGGGGCGATGCGGTGCAGCGCGATCACCGTGTCGTCCTGCTGGAAGATTTGTTCGTAGGGCGAGCCGCCGAGGAGCTTGGCCTCGCTGGTGTAGGTGGGCTTGCCCTGGAACGTCACCGAGGCGGGCATCCAGTCCGGCATCTCGGTGAAGTACATCATCAACTCCTCCGCCCCGTAGAACGGCTGGTTGGCGAAGATCGTGTTGTGGACGCCCCGCGGGTCTGGCACCGCCCACGTCAGGCCCCAGGAGTGCTGCTGAATCGGCTGCAGGAGCCCGCCTTGGTCGGAGCCGATGGCGTAGTCGGGTCCGACCCAGGTCGTCTTGTACACGGGCGCATTGCGGACGTCGCTGTGGCGCCAGCGGTGGCGCGTACGCTTGCGCTCCCGGTGGAGGTAGGGCTCGGCCCGGTCGGTCGCGATCCGGTGGATGACCTCGGGCACCTCGTAATGCTCGGCGACCACCCCGAAAAACATTCCCCAGCCCCCGTAGCCGACGGGCGGCACCGTGTTGCCGAAGCAAAGCCAGGCAAAGAACGAGGAGAGGCCGTTCCAGCGCTCGAGCACGGTCTTGTCGTCCGTGCGGGCATGGGCTCCGACGTACATCCCCTGCAGAGAGTCCACCGCGAAGTCGGCCAGCAGGTAGTCGATCATCATCCGCCCACGCTGACGCATCTCGGGATCGTGCGCCCAGACGCTCAGGTAGAGCATCGGGATCAGGTACTCGCCGATGTAATGGGTGCAGTCGTACTCGCCCTGACCGATGGTCGTGGTGAGGTCCATCCAGTGCCGGAGCCACGCGCGCGCCTCGGCCGCAATCTCGGCGGAACTCTTGCCGTTGAACCACCGGTCCCCCGGCTCGCCGGGCCACAGCTGGGCCATCAGCAGCATCGAGGAGTAATACATCACCCAATGGTTCTCGGTATCGCCGCGCAGCGGATGATAGGTGCGCCACGCCTCGCGCAGCGCCGCCTGTGCCTCCGGCGTGAGCTGATCCCGGCCGAGGTAGGCGATGCACGTGACGGGGAACATCCAGAACATGTCGCCCGACGGCGCGCGCAGGACTTCGATCAACCGCGCGGAGACGCCCGCCGCATCCTGCCGCAGAGCCAGACGGGCCGCGAGGTCGGCGAGCCCGGCGGAGGCCAGCGGGGTCTGCGCCGCGCGCCAGCGGACGGCCTCGTCACGCCGCGCGAGGTACGCCTCGCGCCGGAGGAAAGCCTCGGGTTCGGGCCGCCCCACGGGCATCGGACCCGTATGCGCCGGCTGGGCCGCCACGCCGCCGGGCCACCCGCTCAGGAGAGCGAAGAGGATGACGATGGAGGGTACGCGCTTCATGGGGCGGGACGGGGCAGGAAACCCAAGGCGAACACCGTCGCCTTGCCGAACGACAGCGGCCGCCAGGTGCGGCCCAGGTCATCCGAAGCGTAGACATCCTCCTGGAACGGCGCCGCATAGAGCCGCCCCGGAACATCCGGATCGACGGCCACGCTCCACACCTCCCGCCGCGGCAGGCCGGCGGTACGGTCCACCCAGGTCGCGCCGCCGTCCTCCGACACCTGCACGCCGACACCCCAGCCGCAGAGGATCAAACGCCCGGAGACCGCCGGATCATAAACGATATTGTGCAACGTCCGCTCGCGCCCGATGCCCGGCAACTCGCGCCAGGTTCCCCCGCCGTCCGCCGAGGCGAGCAGGCCGTCGGCAGAGGTCGCGGCGACGAAGGCGCGCGGATCGTGCGGCGACTGCCGGAGATCGTAGGTGACCTTGGTGGTCGAGCGAACCCGGCGCCAGGTGCGCGCGGCGTCTTCGGAGAGATGAATCCCCAGCTCGCACCCGGCCAGCACGCGGCCGGGACGCGTGCGGTCCACCACCAGCGCGTTGGTGTAGGCGCGCGTGATGCCCGCCTGGCGCCGCTCCCACGTGCCGCCTCCGTCCGGCGAGAAGGCGATGCCGTCCGGCAGGGCAAGGTAGAGGTGCGCCGGCTCCGCCGGATCAAACACCACCGCCTTACCCTCCGTCATATCCCAGCTCGTCGTGATCCGCCAGGTGCGGCCCCGGTCGGGGGAGCGGAGCAGGCCCTCCAGGGCGGCGACGTACACGACCCGCGCGTCCCGCGGGTCGTGGGTGAGGTGGAACATCCGGATGTGGTGGGGGCCGACGTGTTCGAACGTAGTCCGGTCCGCCGAACGGTAGAGCCCGCTGCGGGCCGGCCCGGCGCGGCCGATGATCCCGGAGCCCGGACCGCTCAGGTTGACGAGCAGGTGCAGGTCGTGGCGAAGCGCCTCTGCGGCTTGCCCGGCGAGAGCGGCCGCCCACGCGAGCACGCCGGCAAAAAAATATCGTCGGCTCATCCGCATCAGCCCAGCCTCCGGGAATGCGCCCCCTCCCCTGCTTCCTGTTCACCCTCGCCCTTGCCGCCACCGTACCCGCTGGCGCGGCCGGCGCCGAGACCCCCGAGGCCCGCCTCGCCGCGCGCGGCCTTTCCCTGCCCCAGGT
>JBEDEF010000032.1:0-2673 GCA_041175845.1 Verrucomicrobiota bacterium | reverse complement strand
CTGCGCGTCGGCGCCGGGCTGGCCCCGCGATCAGAACTCGATCGCGGCCCCGAGGTAGCCGTGGCGGCGCGGCGCGGGATCGATGCCGTCGGCGCGTACCCGGCTGTAGTAGTCCTCGTCGAGCAGGTTGTTCACGCCCCCGATCAACCGCAGTGCGGTGCCGGGTACCCGCCACTCCGCGGTGAGGTCCCAGACGGCGTGCGCCGGCACGCGGCGCTGGTCCGTGTTGGTGTCATCCGCGTAGCTGGCCCCGACGAAGGTCCCGGACAGGCCGGCCTTGAGCCCGGGACCCCGGGAGAACTGCAGGCCGGTGCGCACGAGGTGGCGCGGGGCGTACTGGGGCCGGCGGCCGGCGAAGGCACCTTCGCGGAAGGCGGCATCGAGCAGCAGGGCGTTGGCGTAGAGGTGGAGTGAGGTGGTCTCGCCCGCGCGCGGCCGCAGCAACTCCTGCCGTACCGCCGCCTCCAGACCGCGATGCACGGAGCGGCCGACGTTGACTAGGCTGGAACGTCCCCCGGGGAGGGCGACCGTGCCGACCTGGTCGGAAAATTCGAGGTGGAACACGCTCGCGTCTAGCACAAGCCCGGACGTCGTCTGCGTGCGATAGCCGAGCTCCAGCTGGCGGGCGCGAGCCGGGGCGAGGTCCGCGTTCACGACCTGGGTCGCGCCGTTGGGAACCGCCTGGGTGAAGATCACCGGGCGGAAGCTGTCCGAGGCGTTGAGGTAGGCCTGGGCGCCGCGGGCCGGTTCCCAGGTCGCGGCGAGGCCGAAGAGCGGCACCGTGTCGGTGTCGGTGCGGTCCGCGAGGGCGTTGCCGGCGGCGGCCTTGGCGAGGTTGACCTCCTCGCGGACGGATTGGCGGACGGATTCGAGGCGAAAGCCCGGGGTGACGGAAAACGCGCCCCAGCGGAACAGGTTCTCGGCGTAGACCGGTGCGTAAAAGACCTCGCGCTGCGATTGGTTCTGCACGGTCCCGGTGGTCGCCGTGGGCGAGCTGCCGCGGCGGTCGGTGCGCGGGGAGGTGCTGCCGTAAAGCTGGGCGCCGGTGCTCAGGATGTGGCGCGCGGTCGGGCCCCAATCCAGCCGGAGGCGGCCTTCGGTGCCGAGGGTGCGAAACTGCTGGTGCTCCTGCGTGTTGGTCTGCGCCGCGGGGCCGGTGGGCAGCGTGCCGAAGCCGCCGCCGCCCTGACGGCGGGAGGAGCGGGTGTAGTCGATCGCCCAAGCGCGCCAGGCGAAGGTGCCCGCAGCGAGGTCGTGTTCCCAGATCAGCGACGCGGCGTCCCGCTCGAGGTTGAAGCGGTCGTGCCGGCGGGAGGGCGCCCGCCGGTCGGCGAGGTAGTTCACCGCGCCAGGGCTGGAGGCGAAGGTCAGGCCGCCGGGTTCGCCGTGCTCCTCCGCGTAGGTCTCGAGCGTGACCAGCCAGCGCGAGGCACTCGTGGCGTCGAGCGCGAGCCGGCCCAGCCAGGAGGTCAAGCGGTAGTCGCTGTTGGCGGAGCGGATGCCCTCGGACTGCCGGTGGTTCAGGTAACCGTAATAGCCCACGCGGCCGGCCGTGCCGTCGAGATGGCTGAAGGTGGAGTAGTAGCCGTCGGACCCGATCGTGTGCAGCGAGGAGCCGGAGAAGCCGCGGTCCGTCCGCGGCCGGTGGGTCACGTAGTTGAGGGCGCCCCCGGGCTGCGGACCGTAGAGGAGCGCCGCGCCGCCGCGGATGAATTCGATGCGGTCGACGGTATCGAGGGGCGGCGTGTAGTAGGCCTCGGGATAGCCGAACTGGTCGGCGTGGATCGGGATGCCGTCCTTGAGCACCTGAGTGAACTGCGCGCGGTGGGGCTCGAGCCCGCGGTAGCCGATGCTGACCAGCGGCGACGTCTCCTCGCTCAGGATGAGCCCGGGCGCCTCGGCGAGCGCCTGACGGTAATTGTTGCCGTTGATCCGGGGCTGGCCGTCGAAGTCGAGAATCGTGGTCTTTTTGCCGGCGTTGATTTTCGCGCCTTGCACGTCCGGCAGAAAAGGCCCCTGGATCACGTGGTCGAACTCCGCCTCGGCCTCGACCGCGAAGCGGGGTAATTGGACCGGTGGCGGCGAGGGCTCAGCAGCGGCGATCAGGGGGGGCAAAATCCAGAGCCAGGCCAGCAACGCACCGGCCCACAGGTCCGCTCCGCCAAAGGATCGTAATTTTATAAAAAGTTGCTGCACAGATATTAAAGTATATCCTTTAGACGCTACTGAGAGTCAGTCGCTTTAAATCAGAAGGCTGGTAATGAGACTTAGTCGCTATTGGTCAAGATTCGAGTGGCCGAAGAATTGGGGCGGACGGGCGCGGGCCTAGTGCGGCGTTGAGCCAAGGTTCCGCTCGACGCGTCCGGTGGGCGGGGCTTAATCCGCCGCATGGTCGCTCCCCTCACGGTCCAGTTGGGCGCACGTGCTTACCCGCTCCACTGCGGGGCGCGGCTGGGTCCGGTGCTGCAGCAGGAGGTTGCGCGGCTGACGGCCGCGGGCCGGCGGGTGGTGGTGGTGACGGATGAGGCGGTGCGGTCGGCGCAGGGGTCCTTTCTGGCGGAGGTCTTCGGGGCGTCGCCGGTGCTGGCGCTCCCGCCCGGGGAGGGCGCGAAATCGCTGGCCGGGCTGGAGCGGGTGCTGGGCTTTCTGGCCGCGGAGCGGGTGGACCGTGGC
>JBEDEF010000031.1:0-4559 GCA_041175845.1 Verrucomicrobiota bacterium | reverse complement strand
GCATCCGCCGCCACGTCCACTTGGCGCAGGACCTCGAGGCGCTCGACCGGCAGGCGCAGCTTCTCGGAGAGCAACGCGGGCAACTCTGCCAGCAGCGAACCGCCGCCCGTGAGGTAGACCGCGACGGCGGGACTGGCACCCGTGTGCCGCCGATGGTTGACGGCCGACCGGGTAATCTCGAGCTGGAGGCGAGAGCAGAAGGCGGCCGCCGCGCGCTGCACCGCCGCGCGCGAGGGCGAGCCGACCGGAAGGTCGGTCTGGCCGGTCAGCACCTGCAGCTTGAGCGTCTCCGCGGACGCGAAGTCGATGCGCAGTTCGTCCGCAATCGCCTGCGTCACCGCGTTGCCCGCCAGTCCGAGGCTACGGAGCGAGTAGCGCTCCCCCTCCGCGAAGAGCAGCGTGGTGGTACGCGCGCCCACATTGGCGACGATCACGGGCTCGGCCTGCTGCGGATGCGTATGGCGGAAAGCGTGGTACAGCGCGACCCCCGCAGGCGTTGCGCGCTCCACCGGGAAACCAGCGGCGTCCGCGGCTGAGCAGAGGGCCTGCATCGCCTCGAATTTGACCGCGGTGAGGAGGACTTCGAGGTCGAAGCCGTCGTCGGCGACGACCGCGTGGTCCCAGACCACCTCCTCCAGCGCATGGGGGATGTTCTCCGCCGCCTCGAAGGCGACGATTCGGCTCCGCTTTTCCTTCGCCACCGAAGGGGTCTTGATGAACTTGGTGAGCGCGAGGTGGCCGGGTACCGCTAGGGCGGCGAGGCCCCCGAGGCGTCGCCGGGCGACGATCGCTCCGAGCGACTGCGCTACCTCGAGGGACCAGCGGTTATCGCGGGCCGGGTCGGGGCTGTGCGGTTCCAGCGCAAATTGCTGCAGAACCAGACGGCCCGACGCTCCGACGGAAAAAACCCCGCAGGCGACATGGCCGGCGCCGACGTCAACGGCGAGAATGCGGGGGGGGCGCATAATTGGGCTAGAAGGAGTAAGGCGATTTCAAATGGGGCGAGACGCGGCAAGCGTATTATGGTTACGGCGAACCTTCAGCGCACCTCGCGCCGGACGACGGACGGGGTGGAACGCGGGTACTCGAGGGCGAAGGGCGTGAGGTGCTGAGGTTGCAGGATTCCGTCCTGGGCCGCCGCCACCGGCGCCCAGCGCCGCTGAAAGTCCGTCCGCGCGGCGGCAGTAGCCAGATTGGCTGAGTAGGCTGTGCGCGCCGCAGGCAGGGCCTCACCTCCTGCGGTGAGTTCTACGCCCCAAAATTTGGGGTCTCCCCGAATCTGGTCCCGTTTCACGATCTCCGGGGGCAGATAGAAACGAACGTCCGTGCGCCCCGGTTCCAAGGCCACGCATTCCACCATCGCCGCGTAGGCCGGAGTGCGGCGCGGGCCGCCCGCCGGGCCCGGAAGCTCGAACGCCAGCAGAACAGCGACCCGCACCGCCGAGACGACCGGCGTGGGCCCGGCCCCGGCCGGCCGCACGTTGAGCGAGAGTGTCGTCTCCAGCCACGCGGGGCCACCGTTCGCGGGGCGCACAAGGTTGGTGCGCAGGTTCATGACTTCAACGGCGGGCGCGGGAGCCGGGGCGGCCGACGCCCGAGGAAGCGCAAGGGCGCAGGCAAGGGCGCAGACGAGTCGGAACACTGGAAAAAAGTTGAGCGCCTCCGCTCCGGGGTCACGCTCAAACTTTCTCGCGGCTTATGTCCTCCCCCGCCCCCCTCGCCCACAAACTCGCCGTCCTCGTCTTCCTCGAAAATGAATCCGGGGAACTGCTGCTGATGCTGCGGGCCAAGGCGCCCAACTTAGGCGTGTGGAGTCCGATCGGGGGCAAGCTGGAGACCGCGCGCGGGGAATCCCCCTTCGAGTGTGCGGTCCGCGAAACCTGGGAGGAGACCGGCCACCGGGTCACGGCAGGGGACTTCCACCTGTTCGCCCTGATCGCGGAGAAGGCATACGAGGGTCACGCGCACTGGCTGATGTTCCTCTTTCGCTGCCGCGTACCGCTCCGGACGCTCCCGCCCCCAATCGACGAGGGCCAATTCGCGTTTTTTGCCCGCGCAGCGATCGACGCCCTACCCATCCCCGACACCGACCGACAGGCCCTCTGGCCCATCTACGATCAGCACCGCGACGGCTTCGTGGCCCTCAAGGCGGATTGCGCCCCCGGCCTTCCCCTGCGGATCGAGATCGAGGAGGTGCTACCGGCGCCCGGCGGCAATCTCCACGCTTGATTCGTCTGAGCGGCACCCGCAGCTTCAGCTTTTCCCTTTGTCCTCCGTGAGCAAGAAATCGACCGTCAAGGAAGCCTCCTCCACCGCCGCCACCAATCACGCTCAGGCGCCCGTGAACGCCCGCCTGAGCGCTGAAGAGCGGATCGAGCTCTTTCGCAAGATGGTGCGGATCCGCCGGTTCGAGGAACGCAGCCTGCGGGCTTACCAAGCCAAGAAAATCGGTGGGTTCCTGCACCTTTACATCGGCCAGGAGGCGGTCGCCGTCGGCTGCTGTTCGTTGATGGGCCCCCACGATCACGTCATCACCGCCTACCGCGACCACGGGCATGCGATCGCCGTCGGGATGGACACCAAGCCGTTGATGGCCGAGCTCTATGGCAAGGCGACCGGCTGCTCCAAGGGCAAGGGCGGTTCGATGCACTACTTCGACCCCTCCCGCAATTTCTGGGGTGGCCACGGGATCGTCGGCGGCCAGATCCCGCTCGGCGCCGGCCTCGCCTACGCTCTGAAGTACAAGGGCCTCAAGGGCGCCGCGATGGCCTTCATGGGAGATGGCGCGGTGAATCAGGGCGCCGTCCACGAGGCCTACAACCTAGCCTCCCTGTGGAATCTGCCCGTGGTCTTCGTGATCGAGAACAACGGCTACTCGATGGGGACCAGCCAGGCGCGCTCCTCCGCCGGCGAACTCGCGCAGCGCGCGGCCGGCTACGACATGCAGTGGGGCCAGTGCAGCGGTCACGACGTTTACGAGGTGCGCGCGATGATGGACAAGTTCCTTACCCTCGCCCGCGAGAACAACCGCCCCAGCACCGTGGAGATCAACACCTACCGGTACCGGGGGCACTCGGTCGCGGATCCGGACAACACCTACCGCAGCAAGCAGGAGATCGAGGAGTACCGCCGCACCCGGGACCCGATCCAGCTGTTCCAGGATAAACTGCTCGCGGAGCGCGTGCTCACCGCCGCCACCGCGGAGCAGATCGACACCGAAGCGCGGGCCGAGGCCGATGTCGCCGCCGACTTCTCGGAGGCCAGCCCCTTTCCCACCCCGGCCGACATCCAAACCGATGTCTATTGGGAGGCGGACAACCCCGCGGATCGCCGCTCGCAGGGCCGCCTCTTCTTCACCTGAACGGACCGCCGCAGCCCCCTTCCACCGTGCCTGTCATCACCTACCGCGAAGCCGTCCGCCACGCCCTTGCCGAGGAGCTGGAACGCGATCCCAACGTCGTTGTCATGGGCGAGGAGGTCGCCCAGTTCAATGGCGCCTATAAGGTCACCGAGGGCCTGCTCGCCCGCTTCGGCCCCCAGCGCGTCGTCGACACCCCGATCAGCGAGGCTGGCTTCATCGGCGTCGGCATCGGCGCCTCGATGCTCGGCATCCGCCCCGTGATGGAGCTGATGTTCTGGTCCTTCTACTCGGTCGCCTTCGACCAGATCCTGAACAACGCCGCCAACGTGCGCTACATGAGCGGCGGCCAGATCCACTGCCCGATCGTCATCCGGGGCCCAGCGAACGGCGGGACGAACGTCGGCGCCACGCATTCCCACACGCCGGAGAACGTGCTCGCCAACCATCCCGGCGTGAAGGTGGTCGTGCCCTCCACCCCCGCCGACGCCAAGGGGCTGCTCAAGTCCGCCATCCGCGACAACGACCCGGTCTTTTTTCTCGAGAACACGATGCTCTACGGCGAAAAGGGCGAAGTGCCTGCCGGCGAACACGTGATCCCGCTCGGCCTCGCCGACGTGAAGCGTCCCGGCACGGACCTGACGATCGTCACCTACGGTCGCTCGGTGCTGCACTCCCTCGCCGCCGCCGAGGTGCTGGAGCGCGAGCACAAGGTCTCCGCCGAGGTACTCGACCTGCGCACCATCCGCCCTCTCGACGTCGATGCCGTCCTGCGTTCCGTCGCCAAAACGCATCGGGTACTGATCGTCGAGGAGCAGAAGCCCTTCGCCTCCGTCGGCTCCCAGCTGGCCTATATGATCCAGCGCGAAGCCTTCGACGAGCTCGATGGTCCGATCCACCGCCTCGCCACGATCGACGCCCCGGCGATCTACAGCCCGCCGGTCGAGGTCGAGCAGCTTCCCAACCCGCGTCGCGTCCTCCAGGCCGCCCTCGAGGCGCTCGGCTAACTCCGTTTCTCCGCACCGCCATGGCCAACATCATCGAAATGCCCAAGCTCAGCGACACCATGACGGTGGGCACGCTGGCCAAGTGGCTCAAGAAAGAGGGCGACGTCGTGAAGGCGGGCGATATGCTCGCTGAGGTTGAGACCGATAAGGCCACGATGGAGCTCGAATGCTTCTTTGATGGCACGATCCTCAAG
>JBEDEF010000030.1:0-2884 GCA_041175845.1 Verrucomicrobiota bacterium | reverse complement strand
GTCGGTGCCATCCTCGACGACCTTCGGGCCTCCCCGTCCGCCGATCCCGCGGCGCCCGTCCGCGCCCCGGGCGACGCACGCCGCAGCCGTCGCGAGGACTGCGCGCGCCGCGGCGTGCCGGTCGACGCCAGCATCTGGGCGGAAATCAGCACTCTCTGACCCGAATGCAGGCTCTCGATTACGCGGTCATTGCCGCCTTTCTGCTGTTGGTGATCGCTATCGGCTTCGTCGCCGCTCGGCGGGTCCGCGGCTCCGGCGATTACTTTGTCGCCGGCGGCCGGATCCCCTGGTGGCTGGGCGGGATTTCGCACCACGTCTCGGGCCACAGCGGCGTGGTGTTCGTGGGCCTCGCCGCCGTGGCCTACCGGCACGGCCTCAGCCTCTACCTCTGGTGGGCCGTGACCATCGGCCTCGCCTGCATCGTGGGCGCCTACTGGTTCGCCCCTCGCTGGGTGCGGCTGCGCGAGGCCCTCGCGATCGAGTCCCCCACCGAGTATCTGGTCCTCCGCTACAACCGGCCGACGCAGCAGGTGATGGCGTGGACGGGAGTGCTGCTGAAGCTGCTCGACATCGGCGCGAAGTGGGCCGCGATCGGGGTGCTGCTGCACGGCTTCACCGGCCTGCCGGTGTCGGTCGGGGTCTGGCTCTCCGGCCTCGTCTCGCTGCTGTACATCACCGTCGGGGGCATGTGGGCGGACCTCTACACGGACCTGCTCCAGTTCGCGGTGCAGGTGATCGCCTGCGTCGTCCTGCTGGTGGCGGTGGTGAACCACCTCGGCGGCGTCGCCGGCACCGTGGAGACCTGGGCCCGCCTGCCCGCGGCCAACCGGGACTGGTTCCACGAACCCTACACGCCCCTGTTCTTCCTCGGCTACTGCTGCGCCGCCCTCCTCAGCTACAACGGGGGCACCTGGAACCTCGCCGCGCGCTACATCGGGGCGGAGTCGACGGTCAGCGCCCGCCGGTCCGCCCTGCTTTCGGGCGCCCTCTACCTCGGCTGGCCCCTGCTGCTCTTTCTGCCGATGTGGCTGGCGCCCCTCATCCTCCCCGACCTCGCCGATCCCAGCCAGTCCTACGTCCTCCTTACCCAGCGCTTCCTCCCCGCGGGGCTCGTCGGCCTCGTCCTCGCTTCCATGTTCGCGGCGACGATGGCGATGACGACCTCGGACACGAACACGATCTCCGCCGTGCTGACGCGCGACATCCTGCCCACGCTGGCCCCGCGCCTGCGGAACCTGAGCCCCCGGGCGGGCCTGCGGCTGGCGCGGGTGACGACGCTGATCTTCACGGCGCTGACGCTCCTGATCGGCGTGGAGGCGGAGCGCTTCGGCGGGATCCTGGGCCTCGTCATCACCTGGTTCGGCGCGCTGATCGGACCGGCCTCGGTGCCGATGCTCTTCGGGCTGCTGCCCGCCTTCCGGGGCGCCGGCTCCGGCGCGGCCATCAGCTCGATCGCCGCCGGCCTCGCCGCCTTCGTGCTGACCAACCAGGTCTTCCCCTCCCCGCAGGACGTAAGGTTGCTGGCCCCGGTCGCCTGCTCGTTCGCCGTGTTCGGGCTCGCCGCCTTCCTCGGCCGCCACCGCACCCTGCCCGCGCCCGTCGCCGACCTGATGGCCCGGCTGGCGGAACCCCGTTCACTGCCGCGCCCATGAGCCCCCCGGACGTTCCGCCACCCGGCTGGGCGGAGCTGGTGCGGACGTACCGGCCCGCCGTGGAGGGTATGCTGCTCGGCGGGATCCTGCCCTTCTGGGAACGGGCCCTCGACCGCGTTCATGGCGGCGTCTTCTCCTGCTGGGACAACGAAGGCCGGCACCTGCGCAGCCGGAACAAGTTTACCTGGTCCCAAGGCCGGGTGACGTACCTGTGGTGCCGGGTGGCCGAGCGGCTGGAGCGACTCGGCCGAGCGGGCGAGGCCGCGGCGTGGCGGGCCGAGGCCGCGCGGACGGCGGATTTCCTGGAAGCAAACGTGTTCCTGCCGGAGGAACGGTGTGCATTTTTGCTCAGCGAGACGGGCCAGCCGCAGGAGGCTTTTCCCGGAGCGGGACTGGCGCCGAGCCTCTACGCCGACGCCTTCGTGGCCCTGGGGCTGGCGGAGCAGGCGGCCGCCGCCGGGGACGCCGACCGCCTCCGCCGGGCGCTCGCGCTCGGCGACCGGCTCGCGCACCTGATCGCGGTGGGCGCCCCGACGCATCCCGATCCGGTACCCGCGGGCTTTGCCGCCTACGCCCCGGCGATGATCCTCCTCAACGTGCGGCTGGTCGCGGAGGAGGCCTGCGCCCGGATCCTGCCCGCCCTCGTCCCGGCCGCGACCCAGGCCACGGCGGCCGCGGCCGGGGCCGTGCGGGAACAGTTCCTCGATGCAACGGGGGTCCTGCGCGAGCTCCGGCCCCACCGGCCGGACGATGCCGATACCATGCTCGCACGCCACCTCAACCCCGGGCACGCCCTCGAGGGACTGTGGATGCTGCTGCAAGTCGCCGCGCGGGCCAGCCGGGCGGACTGGACCCAGCAGGCGGCGGCGGCAGTGCGGACGGCTTGGGCGGGCGGCTGGGATGCGAAATCGGGAGGTCTGCTCCATTACGTGGACGCGGCCGGCGGAACCTTGCGGGGCCGGCGTCTGGGCCTGCCGCTTGAGGAACGCCTCTTGTCCTCCTGGGATACCAAATTGTGGTGGGTCCATTCCGAAGCGTTGTACGCGTGCTTGCTGGCTTACCGACAGACGGGCGATCCGGCGTTGGCGGAGGCGTTCCGACGCACATGGGACTACGTGGCGCGCACCTTCCCGCATCCCGATCCCGCCGTCGGGGAATGGATCCAGATCCGCGATCGCACGGGTCGGCCCCTCGAGCAGGTAGTTGCCCTACCCGTCAAGGATCCCTATCAC
>JBEDEF010000029.1:0-3210 GCA_041175845.1 Verrucomicrobiota bacterium | reverse complement strand
GACTCCGTGGTCGTCGGGCGCGGCGCCCGGGCACTCTCTCCCTCGGAGGCGGCGCGGTTTGTCGTGGAGGCCGTGCGCCGGGCAGCCGGGGGCGATGCAGCGATGATCGGGGCGACGACCTTTGGCGCCGGCCTGCCCGCGGGCGACGTGCCGCGGCACGCGTTCGACGCCTGCGTGCGCTTCGACGGGCCCCTGTTCGCCGCCACGGTGGACGGCGACTGGCTGTTGCGCCTGCAGGCGCGCTGCAATCAAGGGGCGGCCACGCCGCTCGCAGAACGCGGGGGCGAGAACCTCGTCTTTTCCGCCGCCGGTCCCATCACGGCTGGGCGCCGCTACCGTCTGGTGACGAGCGACTGGTCGGCCCGTCAGGCGACCCGCTATTTCGGCCCTGACGCGCCGGCCTTCACGGAAGTCCCGGGCGTGACCCTCAAGGCCGCCGCCCTCGCCGCCCTACAACCCTGAGCCAGTCGAAGGGAGCCAGTCGAAGGGAGCCAGTCGAAGGGAGCTCGTCGGGCGTTTGTGTTCGCCAGTACGGGCGGCGGCCCCTTTTGCTCGCGGAATGGGTTTCTTCGACCGCTTCGCCGCCCGCAAGCCGGCTCCCGGTCCCGCGTCGCCCCCGGCCGCCGCCGGAGCGCCAGCGCCTGCCGCGCCCGCCGGTAATGTCCAGGCCCGGCTCGTCGCTGCCCGCGACCGCCTGGAGGCCCGGGACCTGCCCGGCGCCCTCGCGGTGTATGAGGAAGTCCTTACCGGTCCGGCGGGTGACCGAGCCGATGTGCTGGTCACCATCTCCGGCGATCTGGGCGCGTCCGGCCATCTGGCGCCGATCGTCGAGCTGATCGCCCCGCGTTACGACGCCGACCGGCATGGCCCGGCCACCGGCCTCAACCTGATCCAGGCCTACCTTGCGCTGGGTAATGCGGATGCCGCCCAGCACGTGCTGGACATCCTGTTCGCCCTCAACCGGCCCGAATTGGAGGACCGGCTCCACGGCTTTTCCAACGCGATCGCCGAGCTGCTCGCCGCCCCCGATGCGGGGGCTGCGGCGGGTCCCGCCGGGGCCGAGGGCACGCCGAAGATCGGCCTCATCACCGTGAGCAAGCCGGTGTGGTTCTACGGCCTCGAGCCGCTCGCCGCCCAGCTCCTGCCGCCCAAGGGGGGTCGGCTCCGCCGCATCGCCTTCACCCAGCTCGCCCAGCCTGGCGTGGTCCCGGCCGCCGAGGCGTTGCGCGGCCCGGAGGATGAGGTGGCCCGCCTCAGCCGGGCCTTGCCGCTCTGGTTCGCGGAGACCTTCTCCTTCGCTGCCCTCTACGAGTCGTTCGCCGCGGTCGCCTTCCAAGCTGGCGCAGACGGACCCACGGGTAACCATCCCGTGGTCTTCTCGTCCGAATGGACGCCCGAGAACCTGCGCCAACTGGTCGAGACCCACGGCGAGGAACTTGATTACATCGTCACGGGCTCGCTGCGCGTCACCGCGGGCGACCACGACGTCGTCCTGCGGGTCTGGGAGGTGAAGGGGCTGCGTGAGCGCAAGGTGTTTACGGCGCGCTGGACGCCTGCCACCGCGGACGCGGTGCTCGCGCGCCTGCACGCCGACCTGCGGGCCTACATGGAGTGGTCGCCGGCCAGTGCCGCCTACGCCTACGTGTTGCCGACCCAGCCGCGCGCGTGGCTCGACACCTTGGGCGCCTCGCTCGGGCTGTTTTTGGCCGAGAAGTCCGTGCTGCCGGCCACGTGCCTCGCGCCCGTCACCGCCGACCTCGCGGCGGCCGGCGCCCGCGCCGCCGGCAGCGAGGGGGCCTCCCTCGCGTATCTCACCCTGCGCGCCCGGGCCCGACAGCTAGGTCTGGCGGACGCGCCGCTCGCCCCGCTGGCCCGTTCCCCATTGGTCCAACAGGCCCGTGATCTGCTCGGCTGAGCACCTTTTTCCCCCGATGAAATCCGCCCCCTTCGTCCTCGCTTTCGCGCTCCTCGCCCTGCCGGTCGCCCTTCCCGCGCAGCGCATCGTGCGCGGTCCTTACCTCCAGTTGGGTACGCCCGACAGCGTCGTGGTCCGCTGGCGCACGGACGTCCCCACGGAGAGCGTGGTTCGTTTGGGTGCCGATCCGGCGCGCCTGGACCGGATGGTTCAGCCCAAGGGCAAGACCACCGAGCACGTGGTTCACGTCGGTGGCCTGCAGCCGGCCACCCGCTACCACTATGCCGTCGGACACCCAGCGGGCGTCCTCCCCGAGGGGACCGGGACCGTGGTGACCTCGCCGCCGGCCGGCGCGCGCCGGCCGATTCGTACCTGGGTCGTCGGCGATGCCGGCACCGCGGGTTCCAAGGGTTACGAGGGTCAGCAGGCCGCCGTACGTGATGCCTATCTGAAGTTCACCGGCGAGCGCCATACGGACGTCTTTCTCCAGCTGGGCGACAACGCCTACAACACGGGCACGGACGCCGAGCATCAGGTCGCGGTCTTCGACGTCTACCGCGACATTCTCCGCCGCACCGTCACCTGGCCGACCCTCGGTAACCATGACGCGGGCTCTGCCACCTCGATCACCCAGTCCGGCGTCTATTTCGATATCTTCACCCTACCGACCCGGGCGCAGGCGGGCGGGCTGATGTCGGGCACGGAGGCGTATTATTCCTTCGACTACGGTAACATCCACTTCGTCTGCCTCGACTCGCACGACTCCGACCGCTCCCCAGACGGGGCGATGCTGACCTGGCTACGGCACGATCTGGCGGCGACGAAGCAGGACTGGATCATCGCCTACTTCCACCACCCGCCGTACACCAAGGGCTCGCATGATTCGAACGTGGAGCGGCAGCTGGTGGAGATGCGGGAGAACGCGCTGCCGATTCTGGAGGCGGGCGGCGTCGACCTGTGCCTTACGGG
Source organism: Verrucomicrobiota bacterium (assembly GCA_041175845.1). Lineage (GTDB taxonomy): Bacteria > Verrucomicrobiota > Verrucomicrobiia > Opitutales > Opitutaceae > ER46. Next base: position 326 of record JBEDEF010000029.1, on the reverse strand, counting down.
CCACAGCCACTCCTACGAGCGCTCCTTCCTGATCGACCGGCACTACGGCAAGCAGGACTCCTTCAACGCGCGGATGAAAGTGGATGGGGGCGACGGCCGGCCGGACGGGACCGGGCCCTACCGCAAGGCGACCTTCGGGAAGGGCGTGCATGAGGGCGCGGTGTACATCGTGGCCGGCAGCTCCGGCAAGATCACGGGCAAGACGGAGAAGACGGCGGCGCGCGGTTTCCTCGACCACCCGGCGATGTTCCTCTCCCTCTACCGGCTTGGCTCGCTGGTGCTCGACGTGGACGGCAACCGTCTGGACGCGGCCTTCCTGACGGAGA
>JBEDEF010000028.1:0-2702 GCA_041175845.1 Verrucomicrobiota bacterium | reverse complement strand
CTCCGTCCCCGGTGTGATGTGGAAGCGGTAGGCCCCGGTCACCCGCTCGCTCTCGAGGAGCGCGAGGACGGTAACCGCGCGGTCATCCGCCGCCGGTCGCTCCAACCAGAACTCGCTGAAGCGGGGGAATTCTTCCGGGCGGTCCGCTGCGGTGTCGAGGGCCAGGCCGCGCGCGGAAAGCCCATAGGAGGCGCCGGCCGGCAGGAAGCGGAAGTAACTCGCACCGGCGAACGAGCCAATTTCCTGAAACGGCTCACCGCGTCCGCCGAACGGATGCATCAGTCGGAAGCCAGCGAACCCGAGCTCCGGCGGGATTAGCCCGGGCTCGACCCCACGATACCGGAACAGACCAGTCCGGAACGGGATCGGCCGCACGCCGCCCGCTTGGGTTTCCCAGATCCGCACCGAGCGATCGAAGAGGAAGCCGGGATGTAGGAACTGGGCCTCGAACCCAGCGCCATCCCCGGCCCAGAGGGACTGTCGGGTGTCGAACTCGATCCGCCGGAGCTGGTCGTAGGAAAGATTTCGGAGCCAAGCCGGCACCTCGCCGAAGGCGGAACGTGGCGGCGCGGCGGCCAGGACGCGCGCCCGCTCCCGCAATGCCGCGAAGTCGCGGATCAAAGGATCGGCCGCAGCGGCCGCGGTCGCTACCGCGAGCCCGAACGCCAGCCAGCTCCACGCGCGCGCGACCTTCATCGCTCGAGGAAGTAACCTCTCTGCCGGTCGGAGATCGCGAAGCCGGCCCGTTCCATCACTTGGAGCAGATCTTCCCAGATGAGCCGCTTACGCCGCGGCGTCGGCTCGCGGAGGATGTAACTCGGATGGTAGGTCACCATCAGCGGGATGCCGCCGAAGTCGTGCCAGCGCCCGCGCACTTCGCCGAGCGTCTTGAAGGCGCCCGCCCCCAGCAGCCCCTGCGCCGCCGTCGCCCCGAGCGCCACGAGGAAGCGCGGCGCGACCACCTCCACCTGCGCGCGTAGAAAAGGCAGGCAGTACGCCATCTCGCCGGCGGTCGGCGGGCGGTTGCCGACTTGTTCCTGCCCCTCGGCCGTCGGCAGGCCCGGGCGCCAGTTCATGATGTTACCGATGTAGACTTCTTCCCGTGCCACCCCCATCGCCACAATCATCCGCGTCAGTAATTGCCCCGCCGGCCCGACAAACGGCTCGCCCTGGATCTCTTCCTCCGCCCCGGGCGCCTCGCCCACGAACATGATTGCAGCGTCTAGCGACCCCACGCCCAATACAACGCGCTTGCCCGGACGCAGATGCGCGCGGCAACAGGGGTCGCCCTCGACCAGCGCCTTCAGCGCCGCCCAACGTTCCGCCTTGCTGCCCGCGGGCAGACGAACCTCGGGGGGCGTCCGCAATGCTTCCGGCACCGGCGCTGGCCGGGGCGCGGCACGGGGCACCTCCTGGCTCCGCCCCGGGGGTGGTGACGCGGGCGTCACCCCCGGCGCCGGAGCAGAAACGGGACGCTCGGGCGCGGCCACCGGGGCCCGGCGACTTACCGCGCGCCGCAGCCGCTCCAAGGTCTCGTCCGCCACCGGGACCGTCGTCACGCCGGCCTGCTTCAGCCGCCGCAGCTCCTCCGTAATCGCGGTGAGGGATGCGCGCATCGCCGGCTCAGGTTCCCCGCGCCCGGAGCAGCCGTTCGACGTGCTTTGCCAGCAGATCGAACTCGAGATTCACGGTGTCGCCAACGCGCCGCTCCCGCAGGTTGGTGACCTCGAGGGTGTGCGGAATCAGCCAGACCGCGAGCTGGGCCAGGCCGCATTCCGCGACTGTCAGGGAGATGCCGTCGATCGCGATGCAGCCCTTCGTCACCACATAGTTCCCGAACTCGGCCGGAAAACTCACCCGGAGGTAATGATCGGCGCCCCGCGGCTCGAACACCTCCACTCTTCCCGGTACGTCGATGTGCCCGGTGACAAAGTGCCCGCCGACCTTCCCGTCGAACCGCAGGCTCCGCTCGAGGTTCACCGCCGCGCCGGGCACGAGCGTGCGGAAGCTGGTGAGCCGGCGCGTCTCCTCCAGCACGTCGAAGCGCAGGCTCCCGGCATCGAATTCCGCCACCGTCAGGCAGCAGCCGTTGACCGCGATGCTGTCCCCGAGCGCCACCCCTGCGAGCACCCGGCGCGCGGCCACCCGCAGGGACCACCCCCGCGGGGTCGGCGCGAATTCCGCCACCGTGCCCGCCTCCTCGACTATGCCCGTGAACATCGCGCCGAAGGAAACCGTGATTCCCCGTCCCGCCAAGCCGCAAAGCGCCCGGCTGTGGCCGCGGCAGTTGCCGCGGATTCCGGCCGCATCCCCTGCCCGCCGCAGGCCATTCGCCTCCCGGGAAGAGTATCCGTCCGCACTAATCCGCGGCTGCAGCCGCGGCCACATCGGAGCGGCGGTCAGAATTCCCAGATCAAGCCCGCGCTCGGCAGGAACGGCAGTTGCTCACGGGCCTCCCGCCGGACGGTCACCTCGTTGCCGGCGACGCTCAACTTGCGGTCGTAGCCCAGGAAGTTCAGGCGGTCGTAGGCGTTGAAGACATCGAGATGCACGCGGAGCTCGCCGGTGCGGAGCGGAATCCGCCGTGTGGCCCGCAGGTCGAGCCGGTGGTAGGCGGGCAGGCGCAGGCCGAAGGCAGGGCCGTTGGCGGAGACGAGCAGCCGCCGGCCGTTGTTCAGCGGAGCGAGCGCGTAACTCACGTC
>JBEDEF010000027.1:0-5186 GCA_041175845.1 Verrucomicrobiota bacterium | reverse complement strand
GCGGAACGGACCGAGTCCGCGGGGCCTTGCCAGGGCAGGGCGGGACGATGGTTGCGCAGGTACAGGAAGCCTTCCGAGCGGACGGCGCGGCCATGCGCCTCGTAATCATGCCAATTGTGCTCGGAGAAGGCGTGTTGGCGGACCTGGGCGATGGGTGACTGGAATACCGGGAGCAGGCTGACACCCTGCATCGTGGGCGGAACGGCCACGCCGGCGGCGGTGAGGATCGTGGGTGCGAGGTCGATGGCGCTGGCGAGGCTGGCGGTGGGGCGCCCGGCTTCACGGATGCCCGCGGGCCAATGCGCGATCAGGTAGGTCTTCATCCCGGAATCGTGCAGGCGGGTCTTGGCGCGGGGGAAGGCCCGGCCGTTGTCGGCAAGTGCCAGCAGCAGCGTGTGCTCCAACATTCCCTGACGCGTCAGCTCCGCCACGACGGCGCCGACGTAGTGATCGAAGCGCGTGATCTCGTTATGGTAGGACGCGAGGTCGCGGCGCGTGACGGCGTCGTCGCGCAGAAAGGGGGGCACCGGCAACTTGGCCGGATCGTGGAGCGGGCCGTAGACCTCGGGGCGCCACTCGGCATCGCCCTCCCAGTCGCGGTGGGCATCGAGGGCGGCGAACCAGCCGAAGAACGGTTGGCCCTGCGGCCGGTCGCGGAGGACCTGGACCCAATTGGCGTGGCCACCGCTGTTGCCGGGGGCCTTGCCGGCATCGATGTGGACGAAGGCGGGGGACGGCGGGGGCTGACCCTTTTCAGGCGGGGCGCTACTCAGGTGGTTTTTACCGCTGAGGGCAGTATGGTAGCCTGCGGCGCGCAGCAGTTGCGGGAACCAAGGGAGGTGGGCTGAGATGGGCTGGTGCAGCTCGGACGCCCGGCCGTTGTTGTGCGGATAGCGACCGGTGATGATGCTGCTGCGGCTGGGGCTGCAGCTGCTGGCGGTGAGGTAGGCCGCATCGAAGCGCCGGCCGGCCGCGGCGAGGCGGTCGAGGTGCGGCGTCCGAGCGGTCGGGTGGCCATAGCAGCCCAAGTCGTTCCAACTAATGTCATCAGCGATCAGCACGATAACGTGCGGGCGCGGGGCGGCGGCTGCCAGAGGTAGGGCAAGGCAGGCCCAGGCGAGCAGGCGAGTAAGGGGCATCGGGGAAGGCTGCGGTGTGGTGGCACCGGAGGCAAGGAGCACGGCGCGTCCGACGTTGACCCGCGAACCCTTCGGGCTTCCCTCTGCCCATCGCCCTGCGCCCCATGCGGTTCCCCCTATCAGCTTTCGCCCTGTTCGCGTGCTTCCTCCTGCCGGAACGGGGCGCGGCGCTGGAGGTGCCCGACTTCAACCGCGATATCCGGCCGATCCTCTCCAACAACTGCTTTCATTGCCACGGGCCGGACGAGGAGTCCCGCAAGGGCGGGCAGGACGGACTGCGGCTCGACACCGCGGAGGGCGCGCGGGCGGATCTGGGTGGAGGGGCCTTCGCGATCGTGCCGGGGCAGCCCGACCGCAGCGAATTGATCGCGCGGCTGGTCACCCAGGATCGCGACGAACTGATGCCCCCGCCGGCCTCCGGCAAGACACTCACTCCCGCCGAGATCGACGTCCTGCGCCGCTGGATCCAGGCCGGGGCGCCCTATGCGCGCCATTGGTCCTACGAGCCGCCCCGGCGGCCCGCGCTTCCCGCCGTCCAGGACGGCTCGTGGGCACAGGGACCTTTGGACCGCTTCATCTTGGCGCGTTTGGAGCAGGAACGGCTGCGTCCGCAGCCGGAGGCGGATCGCGTGACGCTTGCGCGGCGCGTGGCCCTCGATCTCACCGGGCTTCCGCCGACGCTGGCCGAGGTCGAGGCCTTTGCCGCCGACGCGGCGCCGGGAGCGTATGAGCGGTTCGTCGACCGCCAGTGGGCGAAGCCGGCCTACGCGGAACATTGGGCGCGGCTGTGGCTCGATCTGGCGCGCTACGCGGATTCGAAGGGGTATGCGGACGACCAGCCCCGCAGCATCTGGGCCTACCGGGACTACGTCATCCGGGCCTTCAGTCGCGACCTGCCTTTCGATCAGTTCACCGTGGAACAGCTCGCGGGCGACCTGCTGCCGCAGCCGACGCGCGACCAGCTTGTGGCGACCGGATTTCACCGGAACACGATGAACAACACCGAGGGTGGCACGGACGATGAGGAGTTCCGGACGGTAGCCGTGGTCGACCGGGTCAACACCACCCTGGCGGTCTGGATGGGCACCTCGATGACCTGCGCCCAGTGCCATACCCATAAGTACGATCCGATCACCCAGAAGGAGTACTTCCAGGTTTATGCCCTGCTGAACCAGACCGAGGATGCGGACCGCAATGACGAGACCCCGCTGTTGGAGTTTTTCACCCCGGAGCAGGAGGCGGCGCGGAAGCGGGCCGAGGCGGAGATCGCGGCGCTGCACGCGACGTTCCGGTCCGCGCGGGAGCGGGAGACGGCCGCGGCAGGCGACTGGGCGCGGGCGTTCCCCGCCCGCCTCGACTGGCGGCCGGCGCCGCTGCGGGCCGCGCGCGCCGCGGGGACCACGCCGGTCCGGATCGAAGCCGGCGCGGCGACGGTGGACGCCGGTCCGGCCAAGGAGACCCTTACGCTGGAGCCGATGTTGCCTGAGGGCGAGACCCTCACCGCGCTGCGACTGGAGGCGGGTCCGGCGGCGAACGGGGGCGGGTTCACCCTGCAGTCGGTCCGCGCCGGCGTATTACCCCCCGAGCCATTCCGGCACGCCCGCTTCGTGCGGGTGGAAAATCCCGGCCGGGGCAAGGTGCTCTCGTTTGCCGAACTGGAGGTGTTCAGCGGCGGACAGAACGTGGCCCGCGCCGGGCAGGCCCGCCAGAGCTCGACCGCCGACGGGGCCGAAGCCGCGCGGGCCCTCGATGGCAACACGGACGGTGATTTCCTGTTCAAGTCGGTCTCCCTCACCCAGGTGGAGGATAATCCCTGGTGGGAAGTGGACCTCGGGGCCACCCTGCCGCTGGAGAAGGTGGTCCTGTGGGGACGGCGGGGCGAGGAGGGCACGCCTACCGGCATCCGCATCACCGTGCTCGATGCCGAGCGGCGGCCGGTCTTTGAGCGGGTGACCAAGGAATTCCCGCGGCCGACCAACACGGTCTTGCTTTCCGATCCCCGCGAGTTGCCGTTGGCGCTGGCGGCCGCGGATCCGGGGCAGGAGGGACTGGAGCCTGCGGCCCTCGTGACGGACCAGCCCGCGCGCAAGGCGGCCAAGGCCCGCAAGGCGGCGGCGAAGCCCGCGTGGCGTCCTGGTACGGCGGGTGGCGCGGGCCTGACTTTGGTTCCTGTGCGGCCTCTGCGCCTCGCGCCGGGCGAGCGCCTGATCTTGATAGTGGAGCAGCAGGGTAGCCGCGCCCGCACCGCGGCGGGCGGCCTGCGGGTGCTGAGCACCACGGAAGCCCGCGCCGCGGAACACGCCCGCACCCCGGCGCTCGTCCTCGCGTCCTTGCGACGTCAGGAGGCAGAACGGACCCCCGCGCAGCGCGACCTGCTCCTCGATCATTACGTGCGCGAGGTGGCTCCTGGGCTGATGACTGAGCGCCGGCGGCTTGCGGCCTTGGAGCGCGAATTAGACGAGATGCCGCTGCAGACCACGCCGATCCTGCGGGAACTGCCGGCGGCCGAGCGGCGCGTCACGCGGGTGCATCTGCGGGGTAACTTCCAGACGCTGGGCGACGAGGTCGCGCCGGGCGTGCCGGCCGTGTTCGGCGCCCTGCCCGCGGGACAACCGGCGGACCGGCTGGCGCTGGCGCGCTGGCTGGTTTCCCGCGAGAACCCCCTCACGGCGCGGGTCCTTGCTAACCGCCTGTGGGAGGCGATCTTCGGCCTCGGCCTCGTGCGCACCTCCGAGGAGTTCGGAGCACAAGGGGAGCTGCCAAGCCATCCGGAGCTGCTGGACTGGCTGGCGGTGGAGCTGATGGAGGACGGCTGGAGCGTGCAGCGTTTCCTGCGCCGCCTCGTGTTGTCGGCCGCCTATCGCCAGCATTCGCGGGTCACGCCGGAGGCGTTCGCGGTGGATCCGGAAAACCGGCTGTTGTCGCGCGGCCCGCGGGTGCGGTTGGCGGCGGAGATGGTGCGCGACCAGGCCCTGGCCGTCAGCGGCCTGCTCAGTGCGAAGCAGTTCGGGCCGCCCGTGCGTCCCTACCAGCCGGCGTTCGATCTGCGAGCGGCGTTCGGTGGGGCGCTCGATTGGAAGACCAGTGTGGGCGAGGACCGGCTGCGGCGCGGGTTGTATACCGAGTGGCGTCGGAGCAGCCCCTATCCCTCGATGGTGACCTTCGACGCACCGAACCGCGAGGTGTGCACCCTGCGCCGGCCGCGGACCAACACGCCGCTGCAGGCGCTCGTCACCCTGAATGATCCCGTCTACGTCGAGGCGGCGCAGGGCTTGGCCCGGCTGATGGCGCACGGCGGGGGCAGCGTGGCGGAGAAGGCGGCCGCGGGTTTCCGGCGGGTGCTCCTGCGGGCGCCGGCGCCGGCCGAGCTGGCGCCCTTGGTGGCCTTGCATGCGGAGGCGCTGGCCGGCTTCACGCGGGAGCCGGAGCAGGCGGCGCAATTGATCGCCAACCCAGATCTGCCGCCGCCCGCGACCTTTGCCGCCCCGGATCTCGCCGCTTGGACGGCGGTGGCCAACGTCCTCCTGAACCTCGACGAGACCCTGATGAAGCCATGAACCTGCGCGTCGAACAGATCCGGCACCAGACCCGCCGCCAGTTCCTGCGGACGAGCGGGCAGTTCAGTCTGGGCGCGATCGCGCTGCAGGCGCTGGGCGCGGCCCCGTCGCCGGTGAACCCCCTGGCCCCGCGGCCGTCGCATTACGCCGCCAAGGTCAAGCGGGTCATTTACCTCCATATGTCGGGCGGGCCGCCGCACCTCGACCTATTCGATTACAAGCCGGAGCTGGTGAAGCGGGACGGCCAGCCGGCGCCGGATGATTTCATCAAAGGGAGGCGTTTCGCCTTCACCACCGGGACTCCCCTGCTGATGGGCACACCGCGCAAGTTCGCGCAATATGGTCGGTCTGGGATGTGGATGTCCGACGCCATCCCGCACTTCCACGGCCTGGCGGATGACTTGTGCCTCATCAAGTCGATGCACACGGACCAGTTCAACCACACCCCGGCCGAGCTGCTGCTCTTCACGGGTTCACCCCGGGGCGGCCG
>JBEDEF010000026.1:0-5859 GCA_041175845.1 Verrucomicrobiota bacterium | reverse complement strand
GCAGTTCAAGTCGCTGCCGGTGCATCCGGTGACGCGCGGCGTCCAGCCGTTCACGATCCGGGACGAGTGGTACTTCAACATGCGGTTCAAGCCGGGCATGGCCGGCGTCACCCCGCTGCTGGTGGCAATCCCGGACGCCTCGACCGTCTCCCGGCCGGACGGCCGCCATTCGGGTAACGCCGCGGTCCGGGCCCTCGTGGCGCGCGGGGAGGCGACCGTGGTGGCCTGGGCGCACGAGCGCGCCGACGGCGGGCGCGGGTTCGGCTTCACCGGGGCGCACTACCACGCCAACTGGGGCCACGACGACTTTCGCCGGCTCGTGCTGAACGCGATCGTCTGGCTGGCGAAGATGGACGTCCCGGCCAAAGGGGTCGTGTCGCGCGTGAGCCCGGAGGATCTCGCCGCGAACCTCGACCCGAAGCCAGCCGCGAAGGCCAAGGCGGCGAAGAAGGCGCCGTAGGGCCCGCGGCGAATCACTTCATGATCGAGTAGAGGCTCGCGAAGTCGTCGGTCCAGAGCGGGGCATCGCGGCGTTCCGCGGGCGAATCGGCGGCGGTGCGCAGGGCCTCCTGCTGGAGGAAGGCCGGGTCGCGGGTGAGGATCATCCAGGTGGTGGCGTAGACCCACCACTCGGGCTCCCGGTCGTCCGAGATGGCCGCGACCCCGTAGCCGAACTCGGCGGCCAATCGCTCGACCACTGGTCGGAGATCCAGGTAACGGTTGGAGATGTGGATCGCCAGCACCCCGCCGGGACTCAGGAGGCGCTGATACACCGCGAACGCCTCGCGGGTGAGGAGGTGGACCGGGATGGCGTCGCTCGAGAAGGCATCCAGCGCGAGCAGGTCGAACACGGGCGGCTGTCCCCCGGCGATCTCGCGCTCCATCACCAGCCGCGCATCGCCCATCGCGACCTCGACCGTGCCGAGGCAGTAATCGAGGTACTTGAAGTGGGCGCGCGCCAGTTGTTCCACCGCGGGGTTGATCTCGTAGATCCGGAGCGAATCGCCCTTGCGCGCGTAGGCCGCCAAAGTGCCAGTGCCGAGCCCGACCAAGCCGAGCCGACGGGGTCCGGGCGGAAGCAAGTTGAGGGCGATGCCCACGCCGCTGCTTTCGCTGTAATACGTGGTGGGAAGCACCGACTTCTCGGGCTTGGTGAACTGGAGCCCGTGCGTCGTCGCCCCGTGCAGGAGGAGGTGGTAGTTGTCCTCGGCGTCGCCGGGGTTGTAGTCGAGCACCTTGAGCGTCCCGTAGAAGTTGCGGGAAGCGCTGAGCGTGTTGGTGCTCCGGTCGTTCCAGCCCGCGGCGAAAACCGCCCCCAGGCCCACGCAGAGCGCCATCAGGAATCCACCCATCCGGGGCGCCCACGGGTCCAGCGGGCGCCAGCGGCGGAAATCCAGCAGCATCAGCGGGAGCAGCAGCAGTCCGCCCGCGAGGTACGGCCAGCGCTCCCGCGCGAAGGCCAGAAGCTCGGTCCCATAGCCCGCTCCTCCATCGAAGGCCGCGCGCAGTCCTGCGATGGCAAAGGGCAAGGCGAGGGCCCCGACCGCCGCGGCAAGGGCGATTTCACGGCTGCGATGCCGGAAGCAGAGCACGCCGATCAGGTAGCTGAGCAGCCAGAGGCCCACCTGGAGCTCACGGTAGTCGTCGAACACGGCCGGTCCGACAATCGCGACCAGGAATCCCCCCAGCGCCCCGCCGAGGGAAATATGCAGGAAGTACGAGGTGAGCCCGCGCGGAACCGGCTTCAGGCGATAAAGTTCCCCGTGGCAGACCATGCAGGCGAGGAACAGGACCACGTTGTACAGGATGATCTGCAGCCGCATCGGCGCGTCGGTGCCGGCCGGGATCAGCAACGCGATGGCCGCCGCCCCCGGAACCAACAGGGCAAGGAACAGCCCACGATGGTACCAGCGGTCGTGGTCGAAGCAGATGATGAACGAGAGGAGGTAAAGGCTCAGCGGCAACACCCAGAGGAACGGGATGACCGCCACCTCCTGGCAAAGCTTGTTGGTCGTCGCGAGCAACAGGACTGAAGCCACCAACGGCAGCGCGACCCACAGGAGACGATCCACCGAGGAAACGGCCGCTTCCGGTTGGTCCCCTTGCAGCTCTGAGGTCCGAATCTCTGCCGTCGGCGCGAGGCGCCAAACCAGCCACGCGCAAACCGCGCAGCACAGTACGAAACCGACCAGGCCCCAGGACCACATTGCAGCCTGCGCCTGCCGCGTGAAGCGGACCTCAAAAAAGGCGGGATAGCTCAGGAGTGCGAGCAGTGAGCCGACGTTGGAGAGGGCGTAGAGCCGGTAGGGCGAGACTCCGGGCTGCGTCTGACTGAACCAGCGCTGCATCAGCGGTCCGGTGGAGGAAAGGACGAAGTAAGGCACTCCGATGGAAGCGGCTAGCAGCAGCAGAATTTGGACATTGGGGTCGCCGTCCGTCCGCACCCGCCAGGACTCCGACGGGGTGATGGGCAGGAGAGCAAGCGCGACGGCGAGCAACGCGAGGTGCAAGATGACCTGGCGGCGCGGGGTCAGGCGCGAGGTCGAAAAGTGCGCGTAAGCGTAGCCACCCAGCAGCAGCGTCTGAAAGAACAGCAGGCAGGTCGTCCAGACCCCGGGGCCGCCGCCGAACCATGGGAGGATGTACTTACCAATGAGGGGCTGGACCTGGAAGAGGAGGAAGGCGCCGGTAAAAATGGTGAGCGCGAACGGGAGCATGCGGGGTAACCAGGAAGGTTCAGGGTGGCAATGGGTCGGACGCAACGGGGTACATCCGAGAAAGGTGGAAGCGGAAACTCAGCCCGCACCAAGCGACTGCCGGAGACGCTCCAGCTCGGCGCGTTTTGCCTGCTGCTCAGCCAATTGGCGTCTCGCGCCATCAAGCACTGCCGGCGGTGCCTTGCTGACAAACGCGGTGTTCGCCAAACGCGCCTCCGTAGCGGCGATGTGCCGCCCGATCTGCTCCAGTTCACGTGCCAGCCGGGCGCGCTCGGCCCCGGCGTCCACGGTGCTCGCGAGGTCGAGGTACACGGTGCCTAGCGGGGTGACTGCCGCCGGCGCCCCTTCCACCTGCCCGCGGCGGTTCACCTCTGCTGCCCCCACCATCCGTGCTACCTTGGCGAGGTTGGCCTCGAGAATGGCCCACTCCGCGTCGCCCGCGGTCACCAGGAACCGTACGTCGCGCCGGCTGGCCAGCTGATGCTCGGCCTTGAGGGCACGCACCTGAGAAACCCAAGCCTTGAGCTGGTCGACCGCGTTGATGGCCGCAGGGTCGAGACGGAGGCCAAAGCCCCCGGAAGCTGCGACCATCTGCGAGGCATTTTCGAGCCGCGCATCTTCGATGAAAGTGCCTGCGGGGCCGTACCCCAACTGCGCCCAGAGCTCCTCCGTGATGAACGGGATGAACGGGTGCAGCAACAGGAGCGTCTGGCGCAGTACGAGATCCTGGATCGCAAGGCAGTTGGCACGGGTCTCCGGAGCCTGCAGCCGGGTTTTCGAGCCCTCGACGTACCAGTCGCAGAAGTCGTTCCAGAAAAAGCCATACAACTGCTGCGCCGCGGCGCTGAACTCGAACTCCTGGAACTGCCGATTGACCTCGCGCGTCGTCGAAAGCAGCCGATCGAGCAGCGCGTGGTCGTCGGCATCGAACCGCGCCGGGTCGATGCGCGCAAAGATGGCGGCCAGCGAGCTATTGTCGCCCGTCTCGCCGCTGAGCTGACGAAAACGGCAGGCGTTCCACAGTTTGTTGCAGAAGTTCTTTCCGCTCTCGATTCGGTCCTCCTGGAACCGAATATCCTGGCCCTGCGGCGCGATCGAGACGATGCCGAAACGGAGCCCGTCGGCGCCGTACCGCTCGATCAGATCCAGCGGGTCCGGGGAATTGCCCAAGGACTTTGACATCTTACGCCCTTGGGCGTCGCGGATGATGCCGGTGAAGTAAACATGCCGGAAGGGAATGCGACGTTCGATCGGCTCCCCCGGACGCATGAACTCGAGGCCCGCCATGATCATGCGCGCCACCCAGAAGAAGATGATGTCGGGTCCGGTGACGAGCGTCGTAGTCGGGTAGAACCGCTCAATCCCGGCTGCACGCTGCGCCGCAGGATCAGGCCAGCCGAGAGTCGCGAACGGCCAGAGCCAGGACGAGGCCCAAGTGTCGAGCACATCTTCCTCCTGTACCCAGTCGGCGGAATCCGCGGGCCCCTCCAGCGAGATATGCACTTTCGCGGGATCGCGCAGGTCGGCCTCCGTGAGCGCATCGCGGTCGAGGCCGCGGCGATACCAGACGGGGATGCGATGTCCCCACCAGAGCTGTCGGCTGATACACCAGTCTTGGATGTTCTCCAGCCAATGCAGGTAAACCTTGCTCCAACGCTCCGGGTGAAAGCGGATGTGGCCGTCGCGGACGGCGGCTTTAGCTTCCTCGACCCGCGGGTAGCGCAACCACCACTGCCAAGTGAGGCGCGGCTCCACCGGTACATCCGCCCGCTCGGAATAGCCGACGTTGTTGGCGTAGGGCTCCTCGGCGACGAGCGCGCCAGATGCGCGGAGCAGCTCAGCGGCCAGCTTACGCGCGGCGAAACGGTCCTGGCCCGCGAGTTCGGGTCCCGCGAGGTCGTTCATCTGTCCGGTGGCGGTGATGACCTCGATGGCCGGCAGGTGATGGCGATTACCGATTTCGAAGTCCGCCTTATCGTGGGCGGGAGTGATTTTGAGGGCGCCGGTGCCGAATTCACGGTCGACGGCGGCATCGGCGATCACCGGGATCTCCGCGGGCGGACCGAGCGGGCGTCGCACCTTGCGGCCGATCCACCCGGCATACCGCGGGTCCTCCGGGTGCACGGCGATGGCAGTATCCCCGGGGATCGTTTCCGGCCGGGTCGTCTTTACTTCCAGGAAGAGGCCGGGGGCGTCGACCCGTTCGTAACGCACGCGGTAGAGGAAGCCGTTGACGGGCTTCATAATGACCTCCTCGTCGCTGAGGGCGGTCTGCGAGGCGGGGCACCAGTTCACCATCCGCTTGCCGCGGTAGATGTGGCCGCGCCGGAAGAGCTCCACAAACACCGTCAAAACCGCGCGGGAATAGTGCGGGTCCATCGTGAACTGGGTGCGGTCCCAGTCGCAGGAAGCCCCGAGGCGTCGGAGTTGCTCGAGGATGATATTGCCCTTGTCCTGCCGCCAGGCCCAGACCTGCTCGAGAAACTTCTCGCGGCCGAAGTCGTGCCGCGTCTTGCGCTGCTTGCGGAGCTCGCGCTCGACCACTGTCTGGGTGGCAATGCCGGCGTGGTCCGTCCCGGGGAGCCACAGGGCGGCGTGGCCCTCAAGCCGCGCGCGCCGGATGAGGATGTCCTGCAGGGTGTTATTCAGGACGTGGCCCATCGTCAGCACCCCGGTGACGTTGGGCGGCGGAATGACGATGGTGTAGGGCGGGCGGCCGGGCTCAGGGTCGGCGGCGAACTTGTGGGCCGCCAGCCAACTGGCGTACCACTTCCGCTCAACGTCGCGCGGTTCGTAGCTCTTGGAGATTTCGGGCATCGGCTCGGGGAGAACGGTGGACCGGGGAGCCAACCGGCGGCGCGGAGGGGTGGCAAGTGGTTTAAGCCCCGGCGGCGCCGATCGGCTTTGGACGTTGAAAGCGCGGAGGAAGCCTGTCCGATAGCTAGCCTTATGCCTGAAAAGATCCCCGAACGCGCCGCCGCGCTGCTCGCCTTCCCTGGCGAGGTGCCTCTGCCCGAGCGCGTCGCGGCCTGCCAGGAGTTTCTGCGCCGGGAGCAGGCGGGGTTGCGGGCGCGTCACGCCGCGGGTGGCGGCGGACGGCAGATCTGCCGCGAGCGTTCATGGATGATGGATGCCCTGCTAG
>JBEDEF010000025.1:0-3510 GCA_041175845.1 Verrucomicrobiota bacterium | reverse complement strand
GTCCAGCTCCGGCCCGAACTCGAGGCCGCCAAGGCCCGCTACGTCGGCCCCAACGGAGAATTCACCGCCCTGATGAAGCAGATGGGTGCGGTCCCGAAGGAGGAACGACCCGCGGCGGGCCGGCTCATCAACGAGGCCAAGGGCCGGCTGCAAGGACTGCTCGACGAGGCCCTCGGCCGCATCGCCGCCGCTGAACTTTCCGCCCAACTGGGGCCGCAGATTGATCCCACGCTGCCGTCACCCGATCCGGGCCCCGGCACCCGGCACCCGCTCACTCTGGTCCGCGAGGAAATGTGCCGCATTCTCCGCAAGGTGGGCTTCTCCGTCGCCGACGGCCCCGAGGTCGAGAGCGAGTATTACTGCTTCGACGCCCTCAACACTCCCGCGGACCACCCGGCCCGCGACGAGAAGGACACGTTCTATCTCCCCGGCGACGCCCGCTTCGGCAACGTCACGAAGAAGGATCCCGCCGAACGCTACCTCCTGCGCACACACACCTCGTCGGTCCAGATCCGCACCATGCTGCGCGGCGAACCGCCGATCCGCATCGTGTCCCCGGGCCGCGTTTACCGCCGGGACACGACCGACGCCACCCACAGCGCGAACTTCCACCAGCTCGAGTGCCTCTACGTGGACCGGAACGTCACCGTCCGGGACCTGAAGGCGCTGCTCGACCACATCTTCGCCGCGCTGCTCGGCAAGGACACGCGCACCCGCTTCCGTCCGCACTACTTCGGCTATACCGAACCAAGCTTCGAGGTCGACCTCGCCGCCACGCACCTGCCTCGCGTCAATAAGCCCTGGATCGAGATCGGCGGCTGCGGGATGGTCGATCCGGCGGTGTTCGCCGCCGTCGGATACGACCCGGAGCGTTGGACGGGTTATGCGTTCGGGATGGGCCTCGAGCGTCTGGCGATGCTCCTCTACGGCATCGATGACATCCGCTATTTTTACCAGAATGACGCCCGCTTCCTGCGGCAGTTCGCCTGAGCGCCTCCTTTCTCTTACGGCATGAAAGTCTCTCTGAACTGGCTGCGCGACTACGTCCCCCTCACCGCCTCCCCGGAGGAGATCGCGCGCGCCATCACCTTCCTCGGCTTTGAGGTCGAAGGCATCCACTCCACGGGCGCATCCCGGCTGGAGCACGTCGTGGTCGGCGAGATCCTCACCCGCGCCCGGCATCCGAACGCGGACAAGCTTTCCATCTGCACGGTGGACGTGGGCCCCGCGGGCGGGGTGAAGACGATCGTCTGCGGCGCGGCCAACTGTGACGCCGGTCACCGCGTGCTCGTGGCCCTGCCCGGAGCGGTGTTGCCCGGGAACTTCGCGATCAAGGCCTCCAAGATCCGGGGGCAGGCCTCGGAGGGGATGATGTGTTCCCCCGACGAACTAGGCTTGCCGGGTGACCACGCGGGACTGTTGCTCCTCACGGACCGTCCCGCCCTCGGGCTGCCGATCGAAGCCGCGCTTCCCGGCGGGGACACCATCCTCGATTTAGAGATCACCCCGAACCGGCCCGACTGCCAGTGTCACCTCGGGATCGCCCGGGAACTCGCCGCCTGGTTTCGGCTTCCGCTCACGTATCCGCAGGAACGCTTCCGGGGCGACGTCTCCGCTGCGCCCCAGCGCCCGGATCTGCTCGCCGGAGTGGAAGTGCGGAGTCCCGAGGACTGCCCCTATTACTCCGCCCACGTGATCGCAGGGATCAGGGTCGGGCCGAGCCCCGCCTGGCTGCAGGACCGCCTGCGCGCGGTCGGTCTGCGCCCCATCAACAACGTGGTCGACGTCACGAATTACGTGATGCTCGAGACCGGGCAACCGCTCCACGCCTTTGACGCCCGCCGGCTCGAGGGGCGGCGCATCGTCGTTCGGCCTGCCGCGGAAGGGGAACACCTCCTGACGGTGGATGGGAAGGAACGCATTTTGGATACGAGGACGCTTGTGATCGCCGATGCCGCCCGCGCGGTTGTCATCGCCGGGGTGATGGGCGGCCAGGACTCCGGGGTAGCGCCGGAGACCACGGATCTGGTGCTGGAATGCGCGGTGTTCCGGCGGCAGGCAGTTCGCGCGGCCTCCCGCCGCCTGGGCCTGTCGACCGACTCTTCCTACCGGTACGAGCGCGGCGTGGATCCGCACGGCGCCGCGGAGGCGGCTTGGCGCGCCATCGACCTGATCCTCGAAACCGCAGGGGGCACCGTGACCGGGCCAGCCTTCACGGTCGGCGGCGAGGCACCCTGGTCGCGCGAGATCGTGGTCACCCACGATTACATCACCGAACGCCTCGGCTTCGATGTGCCGGCGGCCGAGATGCGCGCCGCTTTTGAGGCCCTTGAACTGAGGGTCACCCGCGAGGAAGAAACGAGCCGCCCCGCCCGGGGCCCCGCCTGGACCGTGGCCATTCCCAGTTGGCGTGATGATCTGGACCGCCCGATCGATCTGGTGGAGGAGGTCTTGCGGCTCCACGGCACCGAACGGATCCCTGCGGCGACGGTCGTTGCACCCGGACTCGCCGCCGAGGACGACCCGATCGTTGTCTTCAATCGCCAGGCGACCGATTATCTGGTCGGACACGATTTTCACGAGTGCGTCAATTACACCCTGCGCCCAGCCCGAGAGGTTGCCGCCTGGGCTCCGGCCACGGAGCTGCCCCGGCTTGCGCTCGCCAACCCGTTCGTCGATGACCAGACGCATCTTCGCTCCTCGCTGATCGGCGGCCTGCTGGAGTCCCTGCGCCTCAATCAGGCCCGGGGCGTGCCGGTCACCCGGCTGGCGGAAACCGGCAGGGTCTTCCTCGAGCGGGACGATCAGGTGCTGGAGTGCATCGCCGCCGCCTTTGTCCTCGCCGAGTCCTCCGGCGAGCGCACTTGGCTGCGGCGCGAGTCAGCCGACTTCTTCACCGCGCGGCACCACGTCGCGACCCTCGCTGGCCTGGCGGGACTCCGGATCGGCAACCTGCTGCCCGCCGCGGCTCCTGGATGGCAGGCGGGGCACGCGGCGCTGGCGGCGGATTCGCGACGTGGTTGGTGGGTCGGGGCCGGCCTCGTGGAGCTGACGCTCACGCGCGCGCTTGGCATCGACGGTCGCGTGCAAGCCGGGTTTGTCGCGCTGTTGCCCGAGTTGCTGCCGGCGCGCGCCGGCGTTCGCCGCTTCCAGGATTTCAGCCTGTTTCCCGCCGCGCTGCGAGATCTTGCGATCATCGTGCCGGAGGCGACCCCGGCGGGAGAAGTTTCCGCCCGGGTCGAACGCGCGGCCCGGAAGGCGGCCGGCGCGGGCTTCAACTTCGAGGGCGCCAGCGTCTTCGACGCCTATCGGGGGCCAGGATTGCCCAACGGCCACAAGAGCCTGGCGTTCAACCTCGTTTTCCGCGGCAAGGATCGGACGCTCACGGATGACGAGGTCAACGCGGCGTTCCAGCGACTACAGGACGAGGCGCTCGCCGGTACCTCCTGGCAGATCCGCCGCTGAGTTGATGAAGCCCTCGGAACTCGATCTCGACGCGCTGGCCCGACT
>JBEDEF010000024.1:0-4044 GCA_041175845.1 Verrucomicrobiota bacterium | reverse complement strand
GTACACGCTCTACGTGACGATCGTCTTCTGGGTCGCCTACTGGGCCTACTTCGAGTGGTTCCGCGCGGGACCGACCGGAGCCCAGGAGGTGAGCGCGGAACTCGCGCGCATCGAGGCCGCCCGCCTGTCCGCGGCCCAGGTCGATGACCCGACGCTCTGGCAGATGAGCCGCAACGTCGCGATCACCACGGCGGGCCGCGCGGTGTATGACGCCAATTGCTCCGCCTGCCACCTCGCGAGCCTTCGCGGCAAGGCCGAGAGCCCGGTCGCGATCGGCCCGGACCTCACGGACAACGTATGGGTGTACGGCGGCCGCCCGGTCGAGGTGCACGCGCTGATCACGAAGGGGGTGCTGGCCAAGGGCATGCCCACGTGGGGTCCGGTGCTCGGGCCCCGCAAGACCAGCGAGGTCACGGCCTTCCTGCTCAGCCGTCACCGGGAGGGTGACCCGATCGTGGTCCCGTCCCCGACCGCGCCGTGAGTCCGACCGAGGATCCTCCCGCGGCGCCTCCGGCTGCGCGTAGCCGGGCCCCGGGGCGGGGCGCCGCCCCGTCCCGGCCGAGTCGCGACTCGGTGACGACCATTCGCCCCGATGGGTCCCGGCCGTACTTGCACCCCGCGTCCACCCGCGGTCGGTTCACCGTCGCGCGGCGCGCGGTGGCACTGACCTTGCTGGTGATCTACCTCGCGTTGCCGTGGATCCAGATCAACGGCCACCCTGCCGTCTTCCTCGATGTCGCACGGCTGCGGTTTCACCTCTTCGGCCTCACCCTCGCCGCGCAGGACCTCTGGCTGCTGTTCTTCGTGTTCACCGGAGTGGGGTTCTCGCTCTTTTTCGTGACCGCGCTTTTCGGCCGGATTTGGTGCGGGTGGGCCTGCCCGCAGACCGTGTTCCTCGAGCATGTCTACCGCCCGATCGAGCGGCTGATCGAGGGCGATGCGGTGGCCCGCCGTGCGCTGGACGCCGCCCCTGGGTCGTGGCGCAAGTTCCGGCGGCGCGCGCTCAAGCAGGGTGTCTACGTCCTCTTGTCCGCCGTCTTCACCCACCTGTTCCTCGCGTACTTCGTCTCGTTGCCGGAGGTGTGGTCGATGGTCCGGCAGGCCCCCGCGGAACACTGGGGGGCCTTTGTCTTCATGGCGGGCTACACGGGCCTCACCTACTTCATCTTCTCCTGGTTCCGCGAGCAGGTCTGCATCGTGCTCTGCCCCTACGGCCGGATGCAGTCGGTGCTCACGGACGAGCACACGCTCGCCGTCGGCTACGATCAGCGGCGGGGTGAGCCGCGCGGCCGCGGCGTGGGCGCCGGCGACTGCGTGGACTGCGGCCGGTGCGTGCAGGTCTGTCCGGCCGGGATCGATATCCGCCAGGGGCTGCAAATGGAGTGCGTGGGTTGTACTGCCTGCATCGACGCGTGCGACCCGGTCATGGCGAAATTAGGCCGGCCGCGGGGCCTGATCCGTTACGACTCGTTGGTGGGTTTCGCTGGCGGGCGCACCCGGTGGCTCCGGTCCCGCACGCTACTCTACTTTGTTCTGCTGGTCGCGGGCGCGGCCGTTGGCGCTTGGGCGCTCTCCACCGTGCGCCCGGCGGCCTTCGGGGTCACGCGGATGACCGGCGCACCTTACCTGGTCGACGCGGACGTGGTCCGGAACCAGTTCCTCGTGCGGGTCGTGAACAAGCGCAGCGCGCCGGCGCGGTTCCGGATCGAGTTCCCGGAGGCTCCCGCGGACCTGCGGCGCGCGGGACTCGAGGAGGAGTTCGAGGTCACGCCGCTCGGCGAGGTGGTGCGCCCGCTGGTGCTGCAGCGCGATCGGGCGCGCGTCGGCGGACCGTTCCACCTCCGGGTGGAGCTGCGCGATGCGGCGGGCACGTTTCGCCTGAGCCGCGAGGTCGAGTTCCTGGGTCCCGAGGCCGGCGGGCGCCGGGAGGAGGTGCGTGATGGCGCCCCTTGACCGCCGGCCGGCGCCGCGGTCGCGGTTGTGGCTGTGGTGCGTGGCCGCCTTCGCCGTGCAGTGGGGCGCGTGGGGGATCTGGCTCACGATCGCCGCGCGGCACCGCGTGCAGGAGGTCCCGGTCGTCCGCGGGCGTTGAGCCGATGGAACTGGCCGCCGTCAACTCCCCCGCCGCCGCGTTTGCCGCGGGGCTGGTCACGAGCCTGCACTGCGCGGGCATGTGCGGCCCGCTTGCGTGCGCGCTGTTGCCGGTCCGAGCCGGGGCGGGTTCCGCGTCGGCGGTGGCGACGGCATACCACGGCGCCCGCCTCGTGGCCTATGCGCTGCTCGGCGGGGTAGCCGGGGGGCTCGGAGCGACGCCGCTCGGTTGGGTCGGCGGCGCGGCCGCGCGCTGGCTGCCTTGGCTCACGGTGCT
Source organism: Verrucomicrobiota bacterium (assembly GCA_041175845.1). Lineage (GTDB taxonomy): Bacteria > Verrucomicrobiota > Verrucomicrobiia > Opitutales > Opitutaceae > ER46. The sequence goes on along the minus strand of JBEDEF010000024.1, from coordinate 1,676 downwards.
CCTCTTCGTGGCGCTCGCGCTCGGCTGGGAGCGGCACCTGCCGCGCGTCCCGCTGCTCGCGCGTGGCATGGGGCGCGTCCACGGTTGGGCCCGGGGGATGGACCGGACGCGGGCCGCCGCGACCTTGGGGTTGGCCACGCCCCTGCTGCCCTGCGGGCCGCTCTACTTCCTCCTCGCATTGGCCCTCCTGGCGGGCTCGGCGGTGCGCGGGGCGACCTGGCTGCTCGCGTTCGGCTGCGGTACGATTCCGCTGCTGTGGCTCGCGCAGTCCCGGCTGGGCCGGGTGCAGGCGCTGCTCTCGCCGCGCGGGCTGGCCCGCCTGCGGATCGGGCTCGCGCTCGCCGTGGCGCTCGCGGCCGGCTGGCGGCTGCGAGCGACCTTCGGGCTGCCCGGACCAGATCCCGCCCACTTCGTCTGCCATTAAGATGAGCGCCACCTCCGTCCTCGACCGCGCGACCTGCTCCGCCCCCAGGGTGACCGAGTGCCGGCATTGCGGAGCGCCCCTGCTCGGGGCGGCGGCACGGGAGAGCGGCTTCTGCTGCTCCGGGTGCGGGTACGTCCACCGGTTGGTCCATGCGCAGGGTCTCGGGGGCTACTACGCGCTGAAGGACGCGGTCACTGCGCCGGCGGATCCGGCCGTCTTCCAAACCCGCGACTACGCGTGGCTCGCGGATCTGCAGCGCGCCGCTGAGATGGCGGCGGACGGCGCGCGCCCGGCGGAACTCACGCTCGGGATTCAGGGCCTCTCGTGCGCGGGGTGCGTCTGGCTGATAGAGCGCGTGCACCAAGGGTTGCCAGGGGCGGGGGAGATCGTGGTCAACCCCCAGTATGGGACCCTGCGGCTCCGCTGGTGGCCGGGGGAGTTTACCGCGCCCGAGTTGGGCCGCCGCCTGCAAGCCCTCGGTTATCTCTTGGGTCCGCCCGGGGAACAGGCGGACGAACCGGAGACGCGCGGTCTCGTGCGTCGCATCGGCCTCTGCGCCGCATTCGCGCTGAACGTGATGCTCTTCTCGCTCCCGGTGTATTTTGGGATGGAGCCGTCCGATGAGTGGGCGGGGCTCTTTGGGACCCTGAGCGCAGGGTTCGCGACGCTCAGCGTATTCGCCGGTGGTTCCTATTTCTTTGTTCGTGCGTTCCGCGCGTTGCAGGCGCGCACGCTCCACCTCGACCTGCCGATCGCGATCGGCATCGCCGGCGCCTATCTCGGCTCGCTCCACGGCTGGCTAGCCGGTGATGAGCGGTTCGTCTACTTCGACTTCGTCTCCGCCTTTATCGTACTGATGCTCGTGGGGCGCTGGGCACAGGTGGCCGCGGTCGAACGTAACCGCCGGCGACTCCTCGCGCGGCAGCCGCGGCCCGCGCCGGTCCGGTTGCACGACGGCCGCGAGGTCGCGCCCGAAGCGGTGACCGCGGGCCAAGAACTGCGGCTCGCCCCCGGGGCGCAGCTACCCGTCGACGCCCGCCTCGAATCCCCCGCGGCGGCCTTCTCCCTCGCCTCGATCAACGGCGAGGCCGAGCCCCGCGCTTTCCACGGCGGCCAGCGGGTGCCCGCCGGTGCGGTGCACGTCGGCCGCGAGCCGCTCGCGCTCACCGCGTTGCAAGACTGGGAGGATTCGCTCCTCGCGCGACTGCTCGCCACGGAAGTCCGGCCCGGCGCGCGCCATCCGCTGCTCGAG
>JBEDEF010000023.1:0-2720 GCA_041175845.1 Verrucomicrobiota bacterium | reverse complement strand
GCGCGGGAGGCGTGGCGCGGGCGGTCGCCGCGGGGGCGGGAGAGGGGCGGTACAGGCTGACCATGCAGCCGCCAAGCGCGGCGAGCAGGATCCCGGCGTAGAACTGCCACGGGACGCCGGCGAGGCCGTCCTTGGGCGGATGCATCCAGGTGGCGACGACCGCGTTCACGACCGGTGCACCGGCGAAGACGAGGGACATCACGACCTGGGGCACGCCCTTGGCCCCGAAGGCGAGCAGAATGCCGAAGGCGCCCACGGCCCCGAGGATGCCCGCGAAGAGCGAGATCCACAGGCCCTTGCTCGGGAAATTGAAGTCGGAGCCCTGCAGCTTGAGCAGCGCGAGGGGCGCCAGCACCGCAAAGATGAAGTAGGCCACGCCCACGAAAAGGAAGGCCTTGTAGCGGCCGAAGACCGGATCCTTCATCGCGATCTGGCCGCTGTGCAGGAAGACGCCGTAAAGGCCCCAGGAGGCGATGGTAAGGAAGACGTAGGCGAGCCAGTGCATAGGAGGTGGGTGGTGAGAAAAAGGTTCAGGCGGCCGGCAGCGGCTGGTCCGGCGGCGCGAGGAGGCGGCGGCGGAGTTCCTCCGGCAGGGGAGTCTTCTGGCGGCGTCCGGTGGCGGGGTCGAGCGCGACGTGCGCGACCGCGCAGGTTCCTTCGGCCAGCGCCTCGCCGGCGGGCGTCCGTGGACCAAAGATCCAGAAGTCGTAGGCGAAGCCGCAGGTCCGCACTTCGCGCACCCGCAGGGCCACGCGCAATTCGTCCGGCCAGCGCGCCGAGGCCCGGTAGTGGCAGCTCGCCTCCACCCGCGGCCAACCCCCAGCCAGGGAGCCGTCCTCTGCCAAGAACTGCACCCCGAGGCAGCGCAGCCAATCCTGCTCCGCGGTGGCCGCGTAGCGCAGGAAGTGCGTGAAGTACACGATCCCCGCCATGTCGGTGTCCGCGAACTCCACGGTCCGGCGGGTGCAGAAGTGGAAGCGGTCGGGGAGGTCCATTAGGAAGGGTGCGGCAGTCGCGCCACGAGTTCGCGGAAGCCCGCCGCCATCACGCGGGCGGGGAAACGGTTCGTCGCGGCCTCCCGGCCCCGCCGGCCCAGCTCCGCGCGCCGCGCCGGATCCGCCAGCAGGTCGCGCCACGTCCGGGCCAGGGCGGCGGGGTCCCCGGGCGGCACGCAGACGCCCGCGCCGGTTTCCTCCACCAGTTCGGGAAACGCCGCCGCCCGCGGCTGCACCAGGGGCACGCCGCACGCCATCGCCTCCACCACATACAGGCCGAAGGCCTCGGGATAGGCCACGGGCACCGAGAACAGGGTCAGGCCGCGCAACAGCGCCACCTTCGCTTCGCGGCTGAGGTTCGGCGTCCAGTCGACGCGTTCCGCCAAGCCCGCCGCTTCCAGCCGGGCCCGCAGGCGCCGCAGCAGGGGTTCGTCGCCCGCCGTCGCCGCCCCGCCGATCCGCACCCGCGTCGTCCGGTCGCCCAAGGGTCCCGCCAGGTGCAGAAAGGCCTCCACGAACTGCTCCAGGCCCTTTTCCCGGTTCAGGCGTGCGAGGTAGCCGATCACCGCCGGGCTGGCCGCCGGTTCCGCGGGCGCGTAGCCGTCGAGCTGGATCCCATTCCACAGCACCTCGACGCGCCCGGGCGGCAGGCCGAGGCGCTCGCTCATGTAGGTCGCGTAGAAGCGGCTCGGTGCGAGCAGGAGGTTCGAATCCGCCAGCCGCTCGCCCATCGCCCGCCAGCAATCGGAGCGATAGGGTTCCGGCAGGCCGTCCAGAAAGGTATCCTCGCCCTGGAAGAAGGTGACCACCGGGGCCCCCAGGCGCGCCCGCAGTTGCCGCGCGAAGCCGGCCAGGAGGGCGGTCGACAGACAGATGACGTCCGGCCGGCCGGTGTGTTCCAGCCAGCCGAGCAGTTTCTCCAGCTCCTTGGTCAAGCGGCTGGAGTCGACGTGGAACATCTCCCGGGTCATCTCCCCGTGGGTCCGCGCCGAGGTCATGTGGCTGTGGCGCGCCGCCCAACGCAGGAGCCCGGTGGAGTCGAGCAACCGGTCGAGCGCGGCCGGGGTGTGCCGGAACAGGGGGATCTTCTGCTGGAGAAAGACGTTGATGCCCCCGAAGAAGACCGGGACCGCCCCCGCGCCCGGCAGCGCCGCCTCGTCGAGGGTGTGCGGAAGGTAGAGGGGCGCGAGGGTCACGTCCTCGCCCGCCCGGTGCAGTTCCTGCGCCAGCGCGTTGTCGCGCATGCAGGCGCCGCAGTGGTAGCTGCCGGTGCCGGGGGTGAGGAAGACGATCTTCACGGCGGGCTCCGTAGGGCGAACAGGGTGCCCTTTTCCCCTCCGACCACCAGGAGGTCCTCGCCGAACGCCGGTGACGCGATCAGCGCCTCGCCCAACTCCAGTTGCCACCGCTCCGCGCCGTCCGCCAGCGCCGCCGCGTACAGGCGGCCATCGGTCGAGGCGAAGACGACGGCATCGGTGAAGGCGATCGGCGAAGCCTCGACCCGACCCCCGGTGCGAAACTTCCAAACCGCCTCGCCGGTGGTTCGCCGAATCGCGTGCAGGTGCTTGTCGCGCGAGCCGATCAACACGAGGTCGGCCGTCACCGCCGGGGAACTGTAGAAGGGCATCGCCCGGTCCTGGTAGGTCCACGCCACCTTGCCCGCCGCCACATCGAAGGCGACGACCTGGTTCGCGTGGTTGCCGCAGAACGCCATCGTCCCGCCGG
>JBEDEF010000022.1:0-3389 GCA_041175845.1 Verrucomicrobiota bacterium | reverse complement strand
GGCAAGGCCGCTCTCCGCGGGCGCCCGGGCTTGCCTCGGAGTGGCGTGCTCCTACGGTCGACCTCTCCCCATGATCACCGCTTCACCCCTCCTGCGGCGTGCCGTCCTGGCCGTCGCGTTGCTCCTTCCCGCCGTCGGCCTGCGCGCCGCGCCTAGCCTCGGTCTGCAGACCTGGACGTGCCGCAACATGGATTTTGACCAGGTGGTGGCCTTCGCGACCAAGCACGGCATCACCCAGCTCCAGATGATCGGGAAGCACATCGACCCGAAGGCGCCGGCCGCCGAGTCGCTGCGCAAGAAGGCGATCCTCGAGGCCAAGGGCCTGCAGGTCTACACCTTCGGGGTGAACGGCACCTCCCTGAACAAGGAGGAGAACCGCAAGCTCTTCGAGTTCGCGAAGCTGATGGGCATCAAGGTCATCATCGTCGAGCCGCGCAATCAGGCGGAGTGGGACAACCTCGAGGAGTTGGTGAAGGAGTACGACATCCGCCTCGCGATCCACAACCACGGCACCGGCAGCGTGTACGGTGATCCCGCGACGGTCCGCGCGATTCTGGCTAAGCGGGACCGGCGCATCGGTGTCTGCCTCGATGTGGGCTGGGTCACCGCCGCCGGGTTCGATGCCGCCGAGGTCTTCCGCAGCTACGGGGACCGCGTCTACGACATCCACTTCAAGGATAAGATCGTGCAGACCGCGGCTGACGGGAAGAAGACGCCGGTGGACACCGAGATTGGCCGCGGCCAGTCGAACTACGCCGGCCTCTTCGCCGAAATCCGCCGCTCCGGGTGGACGGGCGTGATGGCGATCGAGACCGACAGCAAGGCCTTCGCGGAGGACCCGAATCGGCTGGTGACCGAGGCCAAGGCCTTCTTCGCCGCCCAGACTGCCAAGCGCTGAACTCTCCTGCTCCGATGATGCATTCCTCCCTTCGGTTCCTGACCCTCGCGCTCGCGTTCGCCGCGGTCGCCCCGGCCGCCGCCCCGCGCGCGCCGAACATCCTCTTCATCTTTTCGGACGATCACGCCTATCAGGCCATCAGCGCCTACGGCGAGGGACGCCGCCTGCTCGAGACCCCCCATTTGGACCGGCTGGCGAAATCAGGGATGCGATTCGACCGCGCCCTCGTCCCGAACTCGATCTGTGGCCCTTCGCGCGCCGTGGTCCTCACCGGAAAGTATAACCACCTGAATGGGTTCGTGAACAACTCGAACTCCCGTTTCGACGGCTCGCAGGTGACTTTCCCGAAGCTGCTGCGCTCGGCGGGCTACCAGACGGCCGTCATCGGCAAGTGGCACCTCATCTCCGATCCCACGGGCTTCGATTTCTGGCAGGTGCTGCCGGGCCAGGGCATCTACTACAATCCGCCGATGATCCGGATGGGCGAGCAGGTGAAGACGGAAGGCTACACCACGGACATCATCACCGATCTGTCCCTCGACTGGCTGCGCCAGCGGGACAAGAGCCGGCCCTTCCTGTTGATGGCGCAGCACAAGGCGCCTCACCGCGAGTGGGCGCCCGCCCTGCGCCACCTGGGAGCTGACGGCGATCGCGTCTACCCGGAGCCAGACACCTTGTTCGATGATTACGCGAATCGCGGCATCGCGGTCCGGGATCAGGACATGTCCCTGGAGAAGACCTTTACCGACCGGGATGCTAAGTTTGATCCGCCGCCCAACCTGACCCCGGAGCAGCGGAAAGCCTGGGATGCCTACTACGAGCCCCGCAATGCTCGCTTCCGGGCCGCCAACCTCCAGGGCAAGGACCTCGTCCGTTGGCGCTACCAGCGGTACATGCACGATTACACCGGGACGGTGCGCGCGGTGGACGAGAGTGTTGGCCGATTGCTGGACTACCTGGAGAAGGAGGGTCTGGCCGAGAACACGATCGTCGTCTACTCCAGCGACCAAGGGTTCTTCCTCGGTGAGCACGGCTGGTTCGACAAGCGCTGGATCTTTGAGGAGTCGCTGCGCACGCCGTTGCTGGTGCGCTGGCCCGGGGTGAGCCGTCCCGGCGGGGTGAGCAAGGACCTGGTCTCGACCGTCGACTTCGCGCAGACTTTCCTCGATGCCGCCGGCAAGCCGGCGGACATGCAGGGCCGGAGCCTGCGGCCGATCCTGACGGGGAACCGGCCGGCGGATTGGCGCACGGCGTTTTACTACCAGTATTTCGAGTGGCCGACGCCGCATCGGGTGCGGCCGCACTACGGGGTCGTCACCGACCGCTACAAGCTGGTGCACTTCTTCGGCACCGCGGATGATTATTGGGAATTGTACGATACCGAGAAGGATCCTCGGGAACTGCGCAACGTCCTAGCGGATCCGGCCTACGCCGCGGCGCGGAAACAACTAGAAGGCCAGTTGGCGCAGTTGCGCACGGAACTGAAGGTCCCGGCCCAGATCCCGCCGGAATGGCTGGGCCGTTCGGGCGGCGGGCCGAACAAGGGCGGCAAGAAGAAGCAGGGCCAGTAGCCGCGAACCGCGGGACCCGGCGGGGCGCGACGCCGCGCTGGGTCAGCGGACGATGATCGGATTGGCCGCTTGGCCGCTCCGGGCGCGCTCCTCCTGGGCCTTGGGCATCGCGTCCATGAGCTTGAGGATGCGCTCCGGATGCGAGGGATGGGTCGAGAGCAGCGCAGGCGGCATCGGGTCCTTGCCCGTCTCCGCCTCGAGCGCTTCCATCACTTGGACTGCCGCCTGTGGGTCATAGCCCGCTCGCGCCATGTACATCAGGCCGACGTAGTCCGCCTCGCGCTCTTTTTCCCGGTCGAAGGCGAAGCCGCCGATGCCGGTGGTAAGACCATAGACTTGAGCGAGGGCGTCGACCGCGAGGCCGGAGGCTCCGCCGGCCAGCCCTCCGATCACTCCGACCGTGCCCACCGTGGAGACCGCCAGCTCACGGGAAAGCTTCTCGTGGACGTGCTTGGCGGTGACGTGGGCGATCTCGTGGGCCAGCACCGCGGCCAGTTGGTCATCGGTCTTTGCGATGCGGAAGATCCCGGCGAACACCCCGACCTTCCCGCCGGCCATCGCGAAGGCGTTGATCTGGGGATTGTCGAACACCACGAACTCCCAGTCGGCGTCCGGCATATCCCAGAAGACCACCTTGGCCAGTCGGGTACCCACCCGTTGGAGCTGCGCCTGCTGGGCCTGGTTGCGCGACGGCCGGTAGCGCTTCTTCAAGTCCTCAAACATTCCCACGCTCATCTTCGTGACCTCCTTGTCGTCGACCAGGTTCATGGCGCGTCGGCCCGTGACCGGCACCTGATAGCAGCCGGAGAGGAGGACGAGGGGGGCAAGCAGGGAAAGGGCGAGCCGGGCGTTCATGGCGGGGAGGAGGGGGACGGAAAGGACGAGTTCGGGAGACGCAAGTTTCCGGCTTGGAGGCGGGG
>JBEDEF010000021.1:0-3969 GCA_041175845.1 Verrucomicrobiota bacterium | reverse complement strand
ATCGGGGTGGCGACGAACCGCACGGGGCCGACAGCCTCCAGGCACCAGGCGGCGAGAGTGATGTCGACGATCGAGTCGGCCAAGCCGAGCTCATGAAACGCGACCTCCGCGCCGGGCATCCCGTGGGCACCGGCCTCGGCCTCGGCGAGCAGTTGGAAGATCGCGCGCGCGCGGTCCCGCACGCCCGCGGGCAGATCGGCCGTCGCTAGCCGGCGGTCGATGTCGGCGTGGCGCGTGTGGACGTGGCCGGCCGGCGCGTCGATGACGAGGTGCGTCTCCTCCTCCGCCGGATCGCGGGCGGGGGCAGCTCCCGGCGGCGCACCGGCACCCGGGCCCTCGATCCGGAGGTGCGTGGCCTGCACCTGGGCGCGGATCACGGACCGCGTTTCCACCCGGACCCCGGGCAACCGGAGGCGAGCGGGCACCGTGGCTAGGTCCGCGGCGGCGACCAACCCCGCATCGAGGAAGGCGGCCGCGAACATGTCGCCCGCGACGCCGGAAACGCTCTCGAGGAAGAGCGTGCGGTTCATCGGGGGCTGCCGGCCGCCTCGCGCACGGCCCGCACCACCTGGCAGGCGGCGAAGCCGGCGGAGAAGCCGTTGTCGATGTTGGTCACCGTGACCCCGGGCGCACAGCAGTTGAGCATCGCCAGCAAGGCGCTCAGGCCGCCGAAGTTCGCCCCGTAGCCGACGCTCGTGGGCACCGCAAAGACCGGCCGCCCCAGCAGGCCGGCCACGACGCTGGGCAAGGCCCCCTCCATCCCCGCGACCACCACCAGCGCGGTGGCGGACTGCAGGACCTCGACGCGGGCGAGCAGCCGGTGCAGGCCGGCGACGCCGACGTCGTAGATCCGGTTGCAGGGGATGCCCATCGCAACCGCGACCTCAAAGGCCTCCTCCGCCACGGGATGATCGCTCGTACCCGCCGCGACAACGACCACGTGGGGCTGGCCGGCCACGCCCTCCACGGGCGCCGGGGCGTGCAGGGTGAAGGTGCGCGCGGCGTCGTTCCGGCGGCCGGTGGGGAACGCGTGCGCGAGGGCCGCGAGCTTCTCCGGCTGCAGGCGCGTGATCAGTACGGGCGCGCCCGCGGCGCCAGCCTCGTGGGTGATGGCGAGAATCTGCTCGACCGTCTTACTCTCCCCAAAAATCACCTCGCCCATCCCCTGCCGAAGGCGGCGGTGGTGATCGACCTGCGCGAAGCCGAGGTCGGTGGTCCGGAACGGCCCGCTCTGCAGCTGCCGCAGGGCCGCGTCGGGCGCGACGACACCGGCCTGAACCCCGTGGAGGAGCTGACGAAGATCGGATTCGGTCATGGGAAAGGAAATCCGCCGGGCACCCCGCCCAGCTCAGGAAGCGCGGCTCGTGCCGCCACCGGTGCGGTAGCCGGCGAGGTCGAGCGTCACCCACGCGAAGCCGCGCTCACGGGCGAGGGCGTACAGGGCGTCACGGACGCCGAGGACACGCGGCATCTCGTCCGGCGCGACTTCCACGCGGATCCACTTGCCCGTGGGCTGCTCGTGGAGCCGGACGCGGAACACCTGCAGGCCGCCGCCGCGGAGGACCGTCTCGAGGTCCTCGACGTCGCGGAGCTTCTGCGGGGTGACGGCGACGCCGGTCATCAGGCGCGAGCTGAGGCAGGGGCTGGCGGGCTTGTCGGCGAGGGGCAGGCCGAACTGGCGCATCAGGGCGCGGATGTCGTCCTTGGTGAGCTCGGCGGCCTCGAGCGGGGCGACGATGCGGTTTTCCTGCGCGGCCTGGTGGCCCGGGCGGAAGTCGCCGCGGTCGGAGGCGTTGTAGCCGTAGGCGATGGCGGCGTGGCCGAGGCGGTCCTTTAACTCGTGGCTGAGGCGGAAGAGCTCGGACTTGCAGTGGTAACAGCGCGAGAGGTCGTTGCGGGCGTAGGCGGGGTTCTCCAGCTCGCTGCTCTGTTCCCAGCGGTGCTCGACGCCGGCCCAGGCGGCAAAACGGGCAGCGTCCTCGCGCTCCACCTGGGCGAGGCTGGCACTGACGGCGGTAACGGCCACCAGCCGGCCGCCGGACTCGCGCCGCACCTGCTCGGCAGCCCAGAGGAGAAAGGCGCTGTCGACCCCACCCGAGTACGCCACGATCAGACCGTCGCGCAGGAGGTCCCGCAGGCCGGCCTGCAGGGCGGCATACTTAGCCGCGACGGGCGCGGGTGACGTGACGGTGCGGACCATATTCGCCGGCACTCAGTCACCGGCCTCTGGGGGAGTCAAAAGTGAAAGGACGCCGCGGATTCCAGCGGCCGCGTCCCCGGCAGGGGTGCCCTCAGCGGCCGGCCTTGGTCCGGGGCAGGCGGGGGAGTGGGTTGCCGGGGACGATGAGCGGGCCGGCCGCGAAGACCGCGCGCGAAGCCGGGTCGACCGTGACAAGGACGCCGTGAATGTTTTCCGCCCCGAAGGTCTCGAGGCGAGTGACGTTAGGCACGCGCTCCCCACCCGCGGCGAACCGGATGCCCTCGTCGAGACGGTAGCGGTGCTCGTCGGCGTGGACCAGCAGCACGGGCCGGCCGAAGGCGCGGGCGGCGGTCTCGAGGGCGCGCAGGGAAGACTCGAAGCCGGGATCGTAGCCGGGAAGGTTCTTGTCCGCGACGAAGGGATCCGCCTGGAAGAAGAACGCGACGGCGGGCGCGGCGGACGCGGTCGCGGCGGCGAAGGTGGCGTGGATCCAAGCCACGACGGCCGTCTCCCGCTCCCGCCATTCGGCCAGCGCGCCGGGGATCGAAGGTTGGTGGTTGTTGTGGCTGCCGACGAGGTGGAGGGTCGCAAAGACGACGCCGCCGATGGTCCAGCGCGCGTGTTCGACGAAGCGGGCGTGAGCCGGGTCGCGCCGCTGGGTGGTGAGGGCGAGAGGCCGGCCGCCGAGGCTGCGCTCCTCCGCGAAATACATCTGCCGGAGGCGCGCGAGCCGCTCAAGGGGATCAAAGCCGCCGGCCGCGGGACGATGGGCATCCGTCCACTCGTTGTCCCCCGGGGTGTAGACCAGCGCGGTGGCGAGGCGGTTGAAGTCCGCGCGGCGGCGCAGGTAAAATGCATCCGTCGCGCGCTCATCGCCGCCGAGGGTGTCCCCGAGGTGGACGGCGAAGGCGGGTTGGTGGCGGTCGACTTCCTCGAGGAGGCGGCGGAAAGCGTCCTCGCTGCCGGGGTGGCGGGCGTAAGGCACGCAGCCGAACGCGGCGAAGGTGAATGGCAGGGGCTCCGCGGCGGGGAGAACGGTCGGCAGGAGCGCGAGGACGGCCAGGAGGAAGCGGGGCGGCATCGCGGGCACCCTGCGTCGTCACGCGGAAGTTGCCAAGGCCGGGCTTGAGCCGCGGGCGGGATGCGCCTGACTGCCCGCGCACGCCGATGAGTTCCTCGCGTCCGCTTCGTCCCGGCTTCCCGGCTCGCCACCGGCGGCGCGTGACCGGCTGGCTCCTCGCGGCAGTGCTGGCTGGTCCGCTGGGGGCACACGGGGATGACCAGCGCGTGCTGGAGTTGCTCACGGCGGAACTGGCGCAGGCGCCGGACGCGGACCTGCACCTGCGGCGGGGGGAATTGTACCGGCACCTGCGGGAGTGGGAGCGGGCGGAGGCCGATTACGCGGCGGCGGCGCGGCTGGCGCCGGAGTTGGCGGTGATTCATTACTTCCGGGCGCGGGCGCACTTGGAGGCGGGGGATCCGGCGGGGGCGCTGCCGGCGATCGACCGCTTTCTGGCCGCGGAGCCGGGGGCACCGGACGGTTGGTTCCTGCGGGCGGAGATTCACGCCGCCGCGGGGCGCACCGCCGCGGCCGCGGCCGACTGCGCGCGCGGGATCGAACGGGCGCCGGAGCCGCGGCCGGAGCATTTTCTGCGTCACGCCCGGCTGCTGGCGAGCGGCGGCGACCGCGCGGCGGCGCTGGCGGCCCTCGATGCGGGCCTCGAGCGGCTCGGGCCGGTGGTGTCGCTGGTGGAACAGGCCTTGGCGCT
>JBEDEF010000020.1:0-2878 GCA_041175845.1 Verrucomicrobiota bacterium | reverse complement strand
GCTTTCGCGGGGGGAGATCGTCCTGCCCGAGCACCTGCCGGCCCGGATTTTGGCCGCGGCCGCGCCCGCGGGCGAGGCCCCGCGCGATCTCCAGCGGCTGGAAGAGATCGAGCGGGAGGCGATCCTGCGGACGCTCCGGAAAAACCGTTTCAACCGCACCGAGACGGCGCGCGAGCTGGCGATCAGCCGCCGCGCCCTCACCTACAAGCTCCAGCGGCTGCGCGCCGAAGGGGTGCCGGTCGATCCCTGAGCGCGTCGCGGCTGCCGATACCGCTGTGCCCTGGAGTAGGTGGGTTCAGCCCGCTGCGGGCGCGCCGATCGGACCGACGTGCACCAGCTCCAGCACCACGCGGCCGGCGGCCCGCGACGCGGGAATCGCCACGGTGAAGACCGCCTCCCAGTCGTTGAGGCCCTCGGGGTCCACCAGCGTTTGCGCGACGGTCCAGGGTTCCTCGCTGCTGGGTCGGCCGACCGCGGTCCAATGGGTGTGCTGGGTGGAGCGGCCCTCAGGGTCCAGCCGCAGGCGCCCCCGCGCCTCGAGATAGGGCGCGAAAGCCTGCTCGACCCAGCGGGTCGGCGAGGGCCGGAGTCCTTCGTCAGTGGTACTGGCGGCGGCCTCAGTGCCCAAACGTTGCGCGGCGCCCTCCCAGTCTCGCAGAGCCACATCCTGGAGCACCCCGAGCAACGCCGCGCGGACGAGGCGGCGGAAGGCGGGTTGGTCCCTGGTGAGGTCCGGGCGTCCGGCACGCGCGGGCGCCGCGGAGCCACCGTCGTCCCGCGGCGCGGCGGCGGGATTCACCAGTAGTTCCCATTCCTCCAGCAAGCTGGAGTCCACGCCGCGGATCAGTTCGCCCAGATAATCCTCCAACTCCCGGACCGCCTCCGTCTTGACGGTGTCGGGAACGGTCTGGGCGAGGACTTTCCAGACCTGCGCGAGATGGCGGAGCAAGACGCCCTCGACCCGGTGCAGCTCGTACTCCCGGACATAGGCCGCGAACGAGAGGTAGCGTTCGTACATCTCGCGGGCGATGGACTTGGGCCGGACGTTCTCCTGCTCGACCCACGGGTGGCGAGCGGCGAAGGCGTTGAAGGTCTCGTACAGAAACTCACGGAGGGGCTTCGGGTGTTCGATCTCCTCGAGGCGCTCCAATCGTTCCTCGTAGGGCACACCGGCAGCGCGTAGTTCTTCGAGCTTGGCCGACTTCTGTCGGTCCACCTGCCGCCGGAGGATGGCGTCCGGGTCCTCCACGATGGCCTCGCAGAGGGTCAGCAGATTGAGGGCGTGGTCGGGGTCCTCGGGATTGAGGCGGGGCAGGGTGTCGATCAGGTAGAGGGAGAGGGCCTGGTGGAGGGAAAAGTCATCCTGCAGCTCGACGTTGACCTGGAGCTTGGGTCCGGGTTCGCCGCGGGCGCGCGGGACGACGATGCCGCGTTCGACCAGGGCGCGGAAAAGTTGCCAGGCTCGTTGACGGAGAACGCGCTGGCGGTGGGGGGTCTCGTGACACTCGCGCAAGAGCCGTTGGAGATCGCGGCAGCCGTCGCCGGGTCGCGAGAGCATCAGGAGCAGCATCCCGTGCGAGACCTCGAAGCGGGAGACCAGCGCCTCGGGGGGGGCGGTGCGCAGCCGCTCGAGGGTGCGTTCGTCCCAAGCGATGGTGCCTTCCGGCGCGCGCTGTTTCGGCGGTGGGCGGCGGCCGGGGCTGGCGGCCGCCTTTTCTTCGGCGCGGCGATTCTCGATCACGTGGGGCGGGGCCTGCACGATCACGAAGCCGCGGTCGTCGTAACCCTTGCGCCCGGCGCGGCCGGAGATCTGGCGGAAGTCGCGCACGGTGAGCACCGCTGCCTTGCGGCCGTCGTACTTCCACAGCTGGGTGAAGAGAACGGTGCGGATGGGCACGTTGATCCCCACCCCGAGGGTGTCGGTGCCGCAGATGACCTTGAGTAGGCCCTGTTGGGCCAACTTTTCGACGAGGAGGCGGTACTTCGGCAGGAGCCCGGCGTGGTGGACGCCGATCCCGTGCCGCAGCCAGCGTTGCACTTCGCGGCCGTGCGGGCTGTTGAACCGCACCGATTCGAGGGCCTGCTGCAGGGCGACCTTCTCCTCCCGGGAGCACACGTTGAGACTCATGAGCGCCTGCGCCGCCTCGGCGGCTGCCCGCTGCGTGAAATGCACGAGGTAGATCGGGGCGCGCTTGGTGGCGAGCAACTCCGCGACGCGCTCGGCCAAAGGCGTCTCGGAGTATTCGAACTCCAGCGGTACGGGGCGTCGGTCGCTCCGCACGGTTCGGCTGGGCGCCCCGGTGACGCGCGTCAGCTCCCGCTCGAAGAAGGCGGTGTCGCCCAGCGTCGCCGACATCAGCAGGAAACGGGCGTGCGGCAGGGTCAGCAGCGGGATCTGCCACGCCCCGCCGCGGGTTGGGTCGGAATAGTAATGGAATTCATCCATCACCACGGCGCGGAGGTCGCTGGTAGCGCCCCGGTGCAGGGCGATATTGGCAAGAATCTCCGCCGTGCAGCAGAGGAGGGGCGCAGTGGGGTTCACGCTGGCATCCCCGGTCATCATCCCGACCTGCGCCGGACCAAACTCGCGGCAGAGGGCGAGAAACTTCTCGTTCACCAGCGCCTTGATCGGGCAGGTGTACACCGTGCGTTCGCCACGGCACAACGCCCGGTAATGGAACGCGGCGGCCACCAGTGATTTGCCGGATCCGGTGGGCGTGTTGAGAATGACATTGGCCCCCTCGTACAGTTCGAGGATCGCCTCTTCCTGTTCCGGGTAAAGCTCCAGCCCACGGCCGGCGCAGGCGGCGAGAAAGGCCTCCAACACGATGCCTGCCTCGGGCAGCACCCCGTCGGCGGTCCGGGGCGGGGCGAGGGG
>JBEDEF010000019.1:0-2894 GCA_041175845.1 Verrucomicrobiota bacterium | reverse complement strand
TCCTGGAGCTGTTCCCGCTCTTCCCGCCCGAGTGTGGTTTCCAGTCGCCGGTGGGAATTCTCCCGCGCGATCGCCCGCTTCCAGCCCAGACTCCCGATCGCCCAACCTCGGGAAAGATTGGCGAAGCCCTGTCGCGCCTGCTCCCCCGGGTCGCGCGCGAGGACAGCCAGATCCGCGACATACCGCGCCCAACCCGGCGCGTTGTCCCCCTCGCCCAGCTGCGGGAGCAGCACGTCCGCCGTGAGCCATGGAGGCCGCGGCCGCCGGATCAACCAGCGTAGGCTGCCCCAGGTGTACCTCGCGGCCTGCGTGGCCGGGACGAGCCTCGCCCGGACGGGATTGAGATGAATGTAGTTGATCACCCGTCCGAAGCTCGCGGCATCCTCGACCAACTGCGCCCTGTAGCGACCTTGGAACAGGTGTCCGTGCTCCCTCCGGTAACGGTTGAAGCGCGTGGCAAACGTGCTCTGCAGCCAATGCATGCCGGTGACAAGGTTCGGCCGCGGGGTTTCGAGCGCCAGGTGATAGTGGTTGCGCATCACCACGTAGGCATGCACTCGCCACCCGTGGCGCGTGCACGCCTCCCCCAAGGTTTTTTCAAAAGCGCTCGCCGCCCCCGCGGTGGCGAAGACATCCCGGCGGTAATTACCGCGGTTGAGGACGTGGTAGAGGGCTCCGGCGGATTCGAGGCGAAGGCGGCGCGGCATGCCACTGCCCTTGAGGCGTGAACCCAGCAGCTCCAGTTCGGTTTAACCCCAAGGTGAGGGCCGTTCCCGGAACCTCGTGCGGCACCCTCGCGGCGCCTCCGGCTTCGGCTGCCACCCGCAACGGCCTGACCCCTTTTGGCCGGTCCTTCTCTCCGTCCCGATCGACGCGGAGGTGTCCCAAGCGATCGAGCCAACGGGAGGGATCCGCGTTCATCCCCAAGGAATTGACCAACCAACCGACGGGCTCAAGCCGACGGTGCAACCCTGGGTCGATACGGAGGCCATCGGCCGGCTTGCCCTGCTCGTTGCCGCCCGTAGCGTCCCACCGTTGTCCGCCTCCGCCCGCCTTCACGCTTATTTTTCCGCGCCCATCGCCGACTTCATCGCCGATGATCTCGCCCGGATCTTGGGTGAATTAACGCTGCACAGCGACTTCTCGGTCGACGAATCTCAGCGCGACGCATGGGCCGAGGAAATTCGGATCCTTCGATCCTGCCTGACGGGAATCGAGGGGACCATCTTTCTCGAATACGTCGTACCGCGCATTGGCTCGCGGCTCGATGCGGTGATCCTGACCGGCGGCGCGCTCATCCCGATCGAATTCAAGGTTGGCAGCGATGCCTACCACCGCGCGGACGAAAACCAGCTCTGGGACTACGCCCTAGACCTGAAGAACTTTCATCTCGGAAGCCACGAAGCCGAAATCTTTCCCATCCTCGTGGCCACCCACGCGCCCGACGCGCCCGCCATCGTCTCGGGCGCCCACTCCGATCGCGTCCACCGGCCGATGCGCACCAACGCCGCTGGTCTCGGCGCCTTGCTCCGCGCCTCCCACCACCACGCCAGAGGCCCGGTCCTCGATGCGAGCGCATGGGGCCACGCCCCGTATCGCCCCACCCCCACCATCATCCAGGCGGCCCAAGCGCTCTACGCTAATCACTCCGTCCACGCGATCGCCCGCAACGACGCCGGCGAAAATCTCTCCGCCACCTCCTCCACCGTGGAGGCCATCGTCGCCCGCGCGCGGATGGAGCAAAAGCGCGCCATCGTCTTCATCACCGGCGTACCTGGTGCCGGGAAGACGCTGGTCGGCCTTAATCTTGCGACCCAACGGAGCGAATCCGCCCAATCCACTCACGCGGTCTATCTCTCCGGCAATGCCCCGTTGGTCAAAGTCCTGCGTGAAGCCCTGACGCGCGATGAGGTCGCCCGGCTGAAAGCGCAACGGCGCCGCAAGTCGAAGGCTGAGGTCGGCCAACCCATCAAGGCGTTCATTCAAAACGTGCATCACTTCCGCGATGCGGGGCTGCGCGACGACCTCGCGCCCAGCGACCACGTCGTGATCTTCGACGAGGCCCAACGCGCCTGGGATCGCGAAATGACCGCCAGCTTCATGCAGCGGAAAAAGGGCCGGCCCAATTTCAACCAATCGGAGCCCGAATTCCTCATTTCGTATCTAGACCGCCATCGCGACTGGGCTGTCATTGTCTGCCTCGTCGGCGGTGGACAGGAGATTAACCGCGGAGAAGCCGGTATTTCCGCCTGGCTTGATGCCATCGGCGCTAAGTTCCCCCACTGGGAAATCTACGCGCCCGGCAACCTACTAGGCCCGGAATACGCCGCAGAACGCGCGCTGCGCGCGCTCGAGGGCCGCGCCAACGTCGCCTATGACGGCGGCCTCCACCTGGCAGTCTCGATGCGATCCTTCCGGGCTGAGCGCGTCTCGGACTTTGTGCACGCCTTGCTTGAATGTGAGGCCTCCCGTGCCCGCGAACTCCTCGCGGCTGCAAGCGGCAAATACCCTGTCGTCGTCACCCGCGACCTCGATTCCGCCAAAGCGTGGGTGCGCGCTCAGGCCCGCGGGAACGAGCGGATAGGGCTCGTGGCCTCTTCTGCCGCCCATCGACTGAAGCCCCACGCGATCGACATCCGCGTGACTATCGATCCCGTCCACTGGTTTCTGAACTCTGAGGATGACCCCCGTTCGAGCATGTACCTCGAGGACGCGGCCACGGAGTTTCAAGTACAGGGATTAGAACTAGACTGGGCCTGTGTCAGTTGGGATGCGGATCTCCGCCTGCAGGACCGCCGATGGGAATATCATTCATTCGTGGGCTCGAGTTGGCAGCGCGTGAACAAACCGGAGCGGCGCCGATACCTGAAGAACGCCTACCGGGTCCTCCTCAC
>JBEDEF010000018.1:0-4791 GCA_041175845.1 Verrucomicrobiota bacterium | reverse complement strand
CCTTCTGGTATTCCGTGACGCGACCCTCGAAGAAGTTCTGCTCCTTCTTGATGTCCATCATCTCGGCCAGCCAAGGCAGCGGGTTCTTGACCCCGGGGGAGAGCGGCGCCAGCCCGCAGCTCTCGAGGCGGCGGTCGGCGATGAAGTCGATGTACGTGATGAAGTCGTCGGCGGACAGGCCGATGGAATTCACCGGCAGGCAGTCGCGAATGAACTCCTTCTCGAGCTCGACCGCCTCGTGCATCAGGCCGCGGAGCTCGTCCTTGAACTCGGGCGTCCAGATCTCGCGGTTCTCGTCGACGAGGTCCATGAAGAGGTTCCGGAAGACCTCGATGTGGTTGGACTCGTCGCGCAGCGTGTAACGGAACATCTGGCCGATGCCCGGGAACTTGTTCTGGCGGTAGAGCGACAGGACCATCCCGAAGAGACCGTAGAACTGCGTGCCCTCCATGCACTGACCGAAGACGAAGATGTTACGGGCGAGCAGGCGCTTGTTCTCCGGCCGCGTCAGGTCGAGGTCGCGGCGCAGGGCGCGGGAAGTGCGGGTGACGAACTCGTTCTTGCGAAGGATGGTGGGAATGTCCTCAAACATCGCTTCGCACTCGTGCGGATTAATCTGCAACGAGGAGATCATGTAGAGGAGGGAGTCCGCATGGATGTTCTCCTCGTGGGCGTGACGCCCGAGCACCAGCTTAAGCTCCGGGGCCGTCACCAGTTCCCGCACCACGTGCTGGATGTTGTCCCCGACGATGCCCTCGGCCGCGGAGAAATAGCCGATGCCCATCCGAATGATCCAGCGCTCCACCTCCGACACCGTCTTCTCGTCGCGCCATTGCTCGATGTCCTTGCCCATCGGGATGTCCTCGGGCTCCCAGTGATTGGCCTTCATCGTCCGGTAGAGGTCGTAGGCCCACTGGTACTTCAGCGGCAGGAGATTGAAGGTCATCGACTCCCGGCCGTTGATCACCTGTTTAGCGGAGAACGCGGCCTCGGCCTTATTCTGGTCGAGGAGGAAGGTCTTGGCGCCGATTTGGAAGGACTTCTGCATGGTGCGGAAAGGGTCGGAAATGAGCAGGAACGGGCTTTTCAGCGACGTGGGAGCAGGGGGCGAAACAAAGTTGTTGGAAGTTATTGACGCCATTTTGACCACAACCGGCTGTGGTCATTCCTCGCGCCGACCACAAGCGATGGGACTCCGGTCCGGAGCCGTCAATCGCGGACGCGAAAAAATCCGTAACTTTTCCCGAAAAATCTGCTTGCGGCAGAAAGCACTGCTTTTCTGCGCACCGGAGTACTCTGCCGCGTGTATCCGCCGCGTCTTTACGCCACCTCCTTCGACCAGCGGGTATGAGGGTGAGAGTGGGCCCGCCGGCCGTCACCAGATTCTGGTGACACGGGCGTGATTCGCCCGCGTCGGGGAGGCGCGCGGGCGCAAAAAAGGCGGGCCGCCTGGGGCGACCCGCCTCGCGTTTCCGGCCAGCGCCGAGGCTCAGAAGCTGAGCCGCGCCCCGAGCTGGATGCGCCAGCGGGACATCCCGTTCTCGATATTGAAGCCGACCGGCTCGGAGGTGTAGGTCGGGCGGATGCGGCCGTCCGTGCCATACGCCGTCGCGTTGGTGAGAGTGCGCGTGCGGAACACGCCGTTGCTCAGGAAGGGTGAGACCTCATTGTAGCCGAAGAAATCCTTGCTGAGGAAGGCGCCCAGGTTGATGAAGTCGAAGAACAGGTCGAGGCGCACGCGACCGGCGAGCGGGATATTGTGCGCGACCTTGAGGTCGAGGCGATTGACCCACGGTTCGGTGAACGCGTTCTTGGGGGCGATGCCGCCTGCGTAGGCCGAGAGCTCGCTGCCCTGCACGAACGCGAGGAACGCGTCGCGCTGCGCCGGGGTCATCCCGGAGAAGTCGAAGCGCGGATCGTTGATCCCGCTCGGAACCGCGACGGT
Organism: Verrucomicrobiota bacterium; assembly: GCA_041175845.1. Lineage (GTDB taxonomy): Bacteria > Verrucomicrobiota > Verrucomicrobiia > Opitutales > Opitutaceae > ER46. Next base: position 2,846 of record JBEDEF010000018.1, on the reverse strand, counting down.
GTCATTGAAGGAGACGCTGTCGCCGTTGAGGTCGCCGCCGAAGACCCAGCTGTAAGGGTTACCCGTGCGGCCCTCGTAGGAGACGGAGACGCGCGTGCGCTGGCCCTTGATCAGCTGGAAGTCACGGGTGACCGCCGCCTGCACGCGGTGGCGGATCTCAAAGTCCGCCGTGCCCTTGGTGACCGTATTCTGGTTGAACACGACATTGCGGTTCCACTGGCCACCGGCCGTCGTCTGGCCGATCGCCTGGGCCTCGGTCGCCGAGCCATGCGTGTAGGAGAGATCGAAGCCCCACTTCTGCTTCACCGGACGAGACCAGTTGAGGGTGAAGTAGGTCGAGTCTCCCACCGAGGCGTTGCGCACGCGGATCAGCGCGGTGTAGCCGGCGAACTTCGCATTCGCGGCCGTCGAGGGATTGCCCGCGAAGCGCTGGCGACCGTCGGCGCCGACGGTGGTCGCGCGGATGTTCTCGTTGGTCACGAAGATCGCCTGATCGACGATGCTGTGCACCACCTCGAACCCGAGGACGGAATCGAACAGCGGGACTTTGCGCTCGATCGCGAGGTTCGCGCGCCACGACTGGGGCAGCTCGGTGCCCGCGTCGATCCAGTTCACCTCGCGGCGCAGGGTCGGGACGTCCTTGCCCGTGCCGATCGGGTTGGCGGGGTCGAAGGCGGTGCGGAGGTAGCCGGTGAGCGTGTTCGGCAGTTCGCCCTGCGCGGAGGCAAGGGTGAAGCCGCCGACGCCCGTCTGGCCGAAGGAATTGGAGAAGATGACCCACGGGGCGCGTCCGAAGAAATGGCCCACGCCACCGCGGACCTGCAGCCGGCGTTCCTCGTCAAGCGCCAAGTTGAAGCCGAGGCGCGGCGAGAAGCTGTTGGAACCATCGGGGGTCGCGTCATTGCGGAAACCGGTCGCCGCGAAGAACGCCTGATTCAGCGCGGGCCGGATGCTGGTCTCGACCAACTCGATGCGGACGCCGCCGGTGAGGGACAGCCGCGAGTTCACGTCCCATTTTGCCTGGGCGAAGAGACCGGTGGTCGTCAGGTCCGAGATGTCCGCGACCGGACGGGCGGCGGGGTCATACGCGTTGCGCTCGATGACGGCGTTGGTGTCCGCGAGGAAGTCGGCAAACGTGCGGTAGGCCACCCGGCCGTACGAACCCTGGCGGAAGAGATTGTAGAAGTCGGTCTGCTCGCGCTCGAAGCCGCCGGAAAATACGAAGTTCTTCCAGCTGTAGGTCGCGATCGCGCTCATCTGCTGGCTGTCCACCGCGATCACGTTGCCGTGGCGGAACTGCTCCGTGCCGGCGACGTAGCCGCCGTTCGTGATGGTCGAGCCGTTGACTTGGTTCACACCGGTAACGCCCGCGATGAGGATCATCGGGGCCACGGTATTAAGCGGGGTCTGCTGATCCTGCTTGGTCGAGGAGTACTTCAGCTCGGTGGAAAGGTTACGCGTCCACTGGCTGTTGAGCTGTCCGGCGATGGTTTTCTCCTCGCGGGTCTGGGCGTAGAAATGGCCATCGGAAGCCGTGGTGATGCCGGCGGAGACCCCGTTGAGGGTCAGCGAGGAGCTGGCGAAGTTACCGAACTGCGGCACCTCACCCTCGGTAGTGGTGTAGCGGAGGCTGAGGCGGTGGTCGGCGTTGATGTTCCAATCGACCTTGGCGCTGACCTTTTTGTCCGTCGCGATGTTCGCCGTCCGGCCGGTCACCGCGCCGCCCCAGCTGATGGTGCGGCCGGCAGCCTGCGAAATCTGGCCGAGGCGCTGCAGGATCTGGGACTCTTGGCTGGTGAGGAAGAGCGGGTCGCGACCAGCGCTGGTGCTCTCGAAGTCCTCATACGAGACGAAGAAAAAGAGGCGATCCTTCAGGAGGGGGCCACCCAGGGTGGCGCCGAGGGTCTGGCGCTCGAGGCGGGGCGTGAACTTGGTGCCATTCAGGGCATTCTCGCGCGGGTTGTAGCCCTGCAGCTTGAAGCCAAGCAGCTCGTCGCCGCGGAAGTAGGTGTAAACCGAACCGCGGAACTGGTTGGTACCCGACTTGGTGACCGCATTGATCGAGGCGCCGGTGAAGCCCGCCTGCCGGACATCGTAGGGCGAAACCTGCACGGCCAGCTGCTCGATGGTGTCAAGCGAGAGCGGATTGAAGAAGGAAGCAAGGCCGGTGCCGTTGAGACCGAAGAGGTCGTTGATCCGCGACCCGTCGATCTGGATCGAGTTGTAGCGGTTATTCTGGCCCAGGGCGGTGATTTGGGACTCTTCGCGGTCACCGAAGGTCTCGCGGAGGGTGACGAGTGGGGAGGCGCTGATCATATCCGCCAAGGAACGCTCGGAGGTCGGACGGGACTCGAGGCGCTCGGAGGAGAGAGTGACGCCGGCGCCGGTGGCGGAGCCGTCAAGGTCGGACTTCGACGCCGTGGCGACAAAGCGCTCCAGAACGACGACGTCCGACTTGAGGGTAATGTTTACGTCGATGTCCGTACCCAGCTGCGTGAACACCTCTGAGGAGGGGGTCCCGCTAAAGCCGGCGGCCGTGGCGGTCAGGGAGTAGGGCCCGCCGACCGGGAGACCAACGAGGTTGTAGCGGCCGCCCTCGGAGGTCACGGCGGAGAACCGCGCGTTGGTCGGGGCATAGACCGCACTGACGGTGGCGCCGGAGACCGGCTTACCAGTCGTGTCGCGGACCAGACCGGAGATGCCGGCGGTGGTGAGCTGCGCCCGCGCGGGCGAGACGAGGAGGCCGGCCCAGAGGGTCAGCAGCGTGATCAGAGGTCGGAGGAACGGAGTTTGCATGCGCTTGGTTTGGTTCGGTGTAGGCCCAAACCGGTAGGTCAGCTCCCGAC
>JBEDEF010000017.1:0-3973 GCA_041175845.1 Verrucomicrobiota bacterium | reverse complement strand
CGGGCGCGACGTCGGCCCCCGCCGCGCACGCGCACGACCCGGTCGCCCTCGACCAGTTTGTGACTTCCGCCACCCCGTTCCCCCGCAACCAAGTTGACCTCGCCCAGTCGACCACCGTCCTCAGTGGCCGGCCGCTGCTCCTCCGCCAGCAAGCGACCCTCGGGGAGACCCTCGCCCAGGAAACAGGCATCCACGCCTCGGCCTACGGGCCGGGGGCGAGCCGACCCGTCATCCGCGGGCTCGATGGCGAGCGGATCCTGATCCTGGAAAACGGGACGGCCCTGCTGGACGCCTCCACGGTGAGCCCCGACCACGCCGTCAGCGTGGAACCATTTTTGGTCGATCGCATCGAGGCGGTGCGCGGTCCGGCTTCGTTGCTTTACGGCAGCACGGCCGTCGGCGGCGTGGTCAATGTGATCAGTCACCGCATCGAGACGGAGCTCCACGAGGAAGCCGTACGGGGAGGGGCTGAATTGCGGTACGACACCGCCGCGCGCGCGTTCGCCCGGGGCGGCGTCCTCGACCTCCGGTTGCTCGGCGGCCGGGACCACGCGCTGGTGCTGCACGTCGACGCCTTTCGCCGCGGGGGGCAGGATATCCGAATCCCGGGCTACGCGGAATCCGCGGCCGTGCGCCGCGTAGAGGCGGAGGCGGCGCGCCGCGAGGGGAAGCCCGCCCCCGACTTCGCCCGTTACCGCCTACCGAACAGCGCGCTGACGAGCGAGGGCGGCGCGGCCGGGCTCTCGCTGGTCGGCCGTCAGGGCTTCGCCGGCTTTAGCCACACGCGGTTCAACACGGAGTACGGCGTGCCCGGCCACGCGCACGCCCACGAGGGCGAGGAAGGCGGCGTGCGGATCCGCCTGCGCCAGCGGCGCAACGACGTGCAGGCCGAATGGCGCGGCGCGCCCACCGCCGCCGTGCAGGGTTTCCGTTTCCGCCTCGGCCACGCCGACTACGGGCACGATGAGCTCGAGCCGGACGGCGCCGTCGGCACCCGCTTCACCAACCGCGGCCATGACGCGCGGGCGGAACTGCTCCACGGTGGCGCCCCTGGCTGGAGCGGCGCGGTCGGAGTCCAGTCGAGCCGCAGCGCCTTCACCGCCGAGGGCGAAGAAGCGTTCCTCCCCTCCTCCACGACCCGCGGTGCCGCCCTCTTCGCCTTTCAGGAAGTCGCGCGGGGCCCCCTCACCTGGCAGTTCGGGGCGCGCGTCGAGGAGACCCGCCTCGCCGCGGAACGCGTCCGCGCCCGCCGTGACCGTGAACTCAGCGGCTCCGTCGGCCTGGTCTGGAAATGGGACGAAGCTTGGTCACTGGCAGCCTCGCTGTCCCGCACCGGCCGTGCGCCGAACACGCAGGAGCTCTACGCCGAGGGCCCGCACGCCGGCACCCAAGCCTTCGAGTTCGGCGACCCGGGGCTGGACCCCGAGGTATCCACGGGGATGGAAGTCAGCCTGCGTCGCCGCGCGGGGGCCGTGACCGGGGCGTTCACCGTGTTCGCGAACCGCTTCCGTGGTTACATCTTCGAGCGCCCGACAGGGGAGGTGGCGGTGGAGCACGACGGGGGATGGGAGCTCGTCGCGGCGGATGACCCGGAGGCGAAGGAACACGGCGGCCTGCCGGTGTACCAGTTCGTGCAGCAGGACGCGCGTTTTCAGGGCGTGGAAGCCGAGATCCTGTGGCACCTGCACGAGGCGCGCGACAGCCAGTTCGACCTGCGGTTCAGCGCCGATCTGGTCCGTGCGACGGCGGGCGGCGAAAACCTGCCGCGCATCCCGGCGACGCGCGTCACCCTCGGTGCGCTGTGGGCCACGGACCGGTGGAGCCTCGGCGCGGAAGTGCAGCGCACCTTCACCCAGGACCGCACCGCCCCCGGCGAGGCGACGTCTCCAGGCTACGGCCGGCTGACAGCGCACGTCACGCGGGTACTCACCATCGGGCACGTGCGCGCCGAGGCATTCCTCCGCGGTTCAAATCTGACGGACACCGAAGCGCGCCCGCACCCCTCGTTCCTCAAGGAGCTGGCGCCCTTGCCCGGCCGATCGCTGACCGCGGGAGTGCGCCTCACCTTCTGAACAGGCCCGGGAGACACCCGCGCCGGTCCGCTGGCTCCGGCGCGGGTGCTACGCTCACTCCAGCCCGAACACGGCGCGGGCGTAGCTCTCCGCGTTAAAAGGCTGCAGGTCCTCCGGCTGCTCGCCGAGCCCGAGGAAGTAGATGGGAATGCGCAGCTGGCGGTAGATGCCGACGAGGGCGCCGCCCCGGCTGGTGCCGTCTAGTTTGGTGACGATCAGGCCGGTAAGCCCGAAGCTCTGGTGAAACACGCGCGCCTGCTCCAGCGAGTTGCTGCCGAGGGATCCGTCCACCACGAGCCAGCGATGCTGCGGAGCGGCGGGGTCGTGCTTCTGCAGCACGCGCCGGATCTTCGCCAGTTCCTCCATCAGGTTACCCTTGGTGTGGAGGCGGCCCGCGGTGTCGACGATCAGGAAGTCCCGCCCGCGGGCGGCCGCGGCTTGCCAGGCGTCGAAGGCGACGGCGGCGGAGTCGGAACCGGTGTGGCTCGCCACGATATCCAGTTCGAGGCGGGTGGCCCACGCCCGCAGCTGCTCCACGGCAGCGGCGCGGAACGTGTCGCAGGCGGCGAGGAGAACCGAGCGTCCGTCCTGCCGCAGGCGCCAGGCGAGCTTGGCGGCGGAAGTGGTCTTGCCGGAGCCGTTGACGCCGATGAGGGCGATCGTGACCGGGCGGCCGGGGGTGGTGGCGGCAGCGCTCTCCCAGCGGCCCTCGCTGCCCTCGAGCACGCGGCAAAGGACGGCGGCGCCAATCTCGGCGGCCTGGCGCCCCTGCAGTTCTGGGTCGCGGGCATAGGCCCGTTTGATCTCAGCGAGGATTTCGCCGGTGGTCTCGACGCCGAAGTCGGCGGTGTAAAGCGCCTCCTCCAGCTGCTCGAGGGAGGCGGCGTCAATCTTCCGACCGCCGAAGAGCCCGCGGGTCTTCTGGGCGATCGCGGCGACCGTCTTCGCGAGGCCGTCCTTGAACTTCCGGAAAAGTCCCCGCATCGGCGCCTACTCCGCCTTGCGCGCGTCCCGGCCGACCTGATCCTTCAACCGGTCGAGGATGCCGTTGATGAAACGCTTGGAATCCGCGTTGGAGAACTGTTTGGACAGGTCGATCGCCTCGTTGATGGAAACGACCGGCGGGATGTCGCGCCGGTGGATCATCTCGAACATCGCCAGCCGGAGGATCGCGAGGTCGATCTTCGCGATGCGCTCGAAGTCCCAGTTTTGGGCCAGACCCTTGATGCGGGCGTCGATGTCGGCCTGGTGCGTGATCACACCCTGGATCAGTTCCTCGCCGTAGGCGTAGTGCGCGCGCGGCTCGGGACATCCCTCGAAGAAGACCTGGAGATCGTCCTGCAGGTTGCGGGGCGCATTAATGCTCCAAGCGTAGAGAAACTGGAGGGCCGCAACCCGTCCATCGCGCCGCTGGGCAAAGATCGCCTTGCTCATCGGACGAGCTGGCGGCGCAGGGCCGCCATCGTGAGGGCGGCGGCGGCGAATTCCGCCCCGCGGTTGATCCGGCCGACGCACCGCGCGCGGCCCTGCGCGAGCGTGTTCACCACCATCACCCCGTTGATCACCGGGATCCGTGTGGTGAGGGCCACTTGCTGCAGGGCGTGGGAAACGCTCTCGCCCACCAGCTCGTGGTGGTTGGTTTCCCCCGCGATCAGCAGGCCGAGGCCGATCACGCAATCACAGCGCCCGCGCGCGGCCAGAGCCTGCGCCGCCCACGGTACCTCGTGGGAACCCGGCACCCGCACGACCTCGAGGCGGTCGGGGCGGACCCCGGCGGCGCGCAAGCCCGCCTCTACCCGCGCGAGCAAGACGTCGACGAGCGTGGCGTTGAAGCAGGCCGCGACGATCCCAAAGCGGTAGCGGGCGCCGTCGCGCAGCCGGGCGGCCGGGGCGTCGAGGCT
>JBEDEF010000016.1:0-3072 GCA_041175845.1 Verrucomicrobiota bacterium | reverse complement strand
GCGCGCGAGCACGAAGCCCACGATCAAGGTGGCATCACCCGAGCCCGCCCCGGAGCGGACGGAGAGATTCGCCAACCGCGCCGTGCCGAGGGCCACCACGGCGGCGCCGGACTCGACGGCCCCCCCGGAGCCAGAAACGACGACGGTGTACGTGCCCGCATCGGCCGCCCCGATGTTCGCCAGCGACAAGGTGGAGCGCGTGGCGCCCGGTATCGCTACGCCGCCCCGGCGCCACTGATAGGCCAAGGTACCCTCACCCGTGGCGCCCACCGACAACTGCACGGTCGAACCGATGGTCGCGGTCTGGAACGCGCGAGGCTCCTCTACCAGCAGGGGCGGCCGAGCCTGCGGCGCGGAGCGCACCGCGAAAACCGGATACGACGACGTCATCAATTCGTAGCTGATGATGCCCTGCGCCCCGCGATTCGGGCCGTTCGCGGCGGGAACCGAGCTGTTGTAGCCGAACTCGACCAGCCACGCGCTCGTGGGCGTGCCGTTGTTGGCGCGCAGCGCGGTGGAGGTCCAGTAGGCGGTCGCCGGCGTGTAGTCGGTCAGGCTCTGCAGTTCACGGACGTTGGGCAGGCGCCAGTCGCTGTGACCGGCGAGCGTCAGCCCCTCCGCGTGCGCCAGCGCCGCCGGCCACGTCATCGCCGCGGCCGGCACCTGCGTCCACATCAAGCCGGTGTCCAGGTCGGTGATGGTGCCGTCGAGATTGTTGACGTAGTGGTGGCCGTTGCCCGGCCGGGCCCCGCGCACGTAGCGCGCGTGATACCTCAGCCGCCCACCGGCGCTGATGGTCTCGGCCTTCGGCTTCGGTCCCAGCCCCCCGCCGGCGTTGACGCTCCACACGCGGGCGGAGTCCGCGCCGTAGATGTCGCTCGACCACCAGTACTCCGCCGCCCCCGCGGGATGCGGCGGAAAAAAGGTGGTGTTCATCGCCGGGTTGCCCTGAGCGAAGGTCATCAGGCTGAAGAGCTCCATCGGGGTTGGCAGACGCCAGTCCGAATAGCCCCCGGTATCGAGGGTAGCGGCCCGGGCCACCGCCGCCTCCCACGTGAGCTCACCGACGTCGACCTTCTGCCACATCAGGCCGGTCACCAGGTCGGTGACGGTGCCGTCCCCGTGATCGCGGTAGCTGGGCGGATTGAACGTGTAATCGGAGTCCTCTCCGAAAACCGGCGTCGCATCGATGTTCTGTCCGGTGTCGGGCAGCGCCCGCAGGCTGGGCCCGCCCATCACGTAGGAGGTGATGCGGTTGTTGCTATTCGGGTAGGTGGTCGTCGTCGGATTGATGCCCGGGCGCCGCCAAGTGATCGTGAGCGTCTTCGGGTTGGCCGAACGATTTAGTCGCCAGCAAATGTCGTAACTGGTGGTTCCGACCACGTAGCGCATCAGGTAGGCGTCGGGGGAGGCCGGGGCGCCGGCCGACTCGACCAGATTACCCGCTTCGTCGGTGGCCAGGGAAGCGGGGTTCCGGTAGGCTGTGATGCGGGCCCCAGGGATGGCTTGGGCCACGTATCCGCCGGTGTTGTTCTGCCGGATGGCCTGCGTCGTCGGCTGGCCGTCGACCTGGCCACCATAGTTGACGACCGTCCCGTGGAAAGCGGCCGGGAGGTACGGCGGCTGTGGACCCGCGGCATCAGTGCCGATCGCATGATAATGATACCTCCAGGGGCCGTGATCATGGCCGCCATCAGCGTCCAGCTGCTGCCGCGGACTGCCGTCCGGCTCGGTGTAGCCGTACATCGGATAACCGTCCAAGGCCCAAGCGACCGGCAGGCCAACGCCGAGCACGGCCTGCAGGTGGACCGGCGCGAGGTGGTAATGGTAGTCGTCCGCCAACCCGCAGTGGCCCCCGTAGAGATCGAGTTCCCCGATCTCGTAGGAAACGCGCCCGCCATTGTTGCGGGGATTGAAGATCGGCACGCCGTCGGCGCCGATCGCGATCGCCCCGCGCTGGAAATTCCCGCCCGAGATCGGGATCGGGTTTGCCGCGGGCGTCGGCACCAGCGGCAGACGCCAGACATTCGGCTAGCCGAACGCGATCGACGCCTGGTCGCGCTCCGGGCTGTTAAGCGAAGCAAAATAGGAGACCGGGACCGGGACCTGCTGCTGCCACGACGTGATGCCGACCATCAGGTTCGGCTGCCGGACCGGGTCGGGCATGCTGTCCGACTCGATATGGAAGGTCGTCTGGTCCCAGTACGTGCGCACCTTCGGACGGAAGGCGCCGAAGGAGGCCGCCATCACCGCACCGTAGCCTGGAGGGGCGGCCCCGGCAGTCACCGGAGCGAGGGCCGGGCTCGCCGGCGCCGCCGCCCGCGCCGGGGCCTTCGCGCGTTCGAGGGCTAACTGGGCGAGCAACTCAGCCCGGGCCGCCAGCACCTCAGGTGACGGCGGCTGATCATCGTGCCAGGAGTGGGCCCGGGAAGAGGACCCTCCTGATACGAAGACCGCCTGGATGAGAACAACGCGCGGAAGAAGACGGCTCATGGACGGGAGGATGCGGGCGGGGGGTGAAGCCTCCCGGGTGGAAAGGATGAGGAACCTGTCATCTGCGGGCCGGCCGGCGCGCGTCACGGAACCTCGTAGATTTCGACGAGGGCAACGCCGCTGGCATTCGCATTCGGCCCGCTCACCTGCGCGGTGTAGGCTCCCGGCTCCAGTGCGATCAGGACCGCGGCGTCCCGGCTATTGGCCGGCAACGGGAAGGCGCCGACCGTGCCCGCGGCCAGCCCGATCTGCGCAGCGTTGGGCGCGGAGAGCCAGTTGTCATTCGTTTCCAGGGCCGTGGTGGCGCCCTGCCGGCGCACGGTCAGCTGGGGATCCGCCAAGGCACCTCCGACCCCGAAACCGGCGAGCGTCGGACCAACCCCGCGGATCAGCACCTGCTTCGGCACATCGCCGGAAATCACGAAGCCGGCCAAGAGCGCGTCACCGCTGCTCACGCGGGCGCGTGCTGAGACGTTGACCAGGCGGGAGGAGCCGGCCGCCCCCCCGCGTTCGTAAGCCTCGACGAGCGCCACCCCTGCCCCAGCCGTCTTGCCGGCCACCGTGGCCGTATAAGCGCCG
>JBEDEF010000015.1:0-5402 GCA_041175845.1 Verrucomicrobiota bacterium | reverse complement strand
TCCCGGCCCTCGCGAAACCACGCCGCGGCCGCCGCGAGCACCCCGCGGGCCGACTCCATCTGCGAGCGCTGGTCGAAGCTCACGATCCGGCGGTACCAGAAGACGCGCAGGCTGTCCCAGCGCGCCTCCCAACTCCGGTCCGGGCGCGCCGCCGAGGCGGCGGCCGCCTCTGGTCCGTTGCCCGCGTCCGCCACTGGCGCCGCCAGCGGATCGACGCGCCGCCAGCCGCCCGCGGCCTCGTCGAACAGCTCCGCCCAGGCGTGGGCGTCGGAGTTGCGCACCGTCAGGCTCTGCGAGTAGCCGTTCCAACTGCCGCCGCGGAAGCCGGTGACCAGCCGCGCCGGGTAACCGGCCGCCCGCGCCAGCAGCACAAAGGAGCCGGCGAAGAGTTCGCAATGACCCGCCTCCCGGGATCTGAGCCACCGGACGACCGGGTCCCCGGCTCCGGGGGGGATGACGGGGCCCAGCGAATACCCGTGGCGCTCGCGCAGCCACGCGGAGGTGCGGCGCGCAAAATCGGCCGCCCCGCCCTCGCTTCCCCCCAGTTCCTCCACCACTTGGCGGAGCAGGAGCCGGTCGCGCACGCTCCCGGGCAGCGCAGCCTGCAGGGGTGCACCGGGCTCCGGTCCCCGTTCGCGTCGCTCCCAGCGGGCGAGGAACGCCGGATCGGGCAGGACCAGTCCGGACCGGAAACCGTCGACCCGGAACGCCAGCATCGCCACGGGATCCTCGCGGAGCGCGACCAGCGCGAGTGGTGAGGAGGCGCGGAAGGTCTGGCGTTCACGGAAGCGGAGCCGCTCGTACGGGCCCAGAAGCGGCAGATGGCGACCCACGCCCGCCTCAAGGTAGAGCGTCCACGCGGTGGTGCGGACGTCGCCGCCGCGGCCGTCCCCCGGCTGCAGGGAGGCCAGCCGCTCGGGGCCAAACTGGGCGCGGAGGGCGGAGGACAAGCGGAAGGTGCCGTCGACGTACTCGTCGAGCACGATCATCCGCCAGTACAGGTCCCGCGGCACCGCGGCAGGGTCGTCTACGTCGACGGTCAGGGCCACGCTCTGATCAAGCTGGATGGCGGACACCTCACCGAGTTGGACGGAGTCACTGAAGCCAGACTTCGCCTTCTTGGTGATCACGCGGTTAAGAAATAGTCCGCTTTCCACTTGGAACCGGGGCAGGGCGAGGAAGACCAGCGTCGTCCCAGCCACCAGGAGAACAAAGACGGCACCGCCCAGTAGGGCGAAGCGAACATCCAGCACCGCGAACCAGCGCCGGAAGCGCGCGCGCCAGCCCCCCTGCCGGACCCAGCCGGGCACGCTCCGCACGTCCGCCACCCCGGTGCCTTCCGGCGGCCCGCCGCCGGCCTCGAGCGTGAGCACCAGCAGCAGGCCGAGGGCGCAGGCACCGTACAGCAGCAGGTGCACCGCGAAGGTTGGTGACACCGAGAGCACGCCGGCGACGATGACGAGAAAAAGACCCAGCACGATCAGCTGCAGGTCCTCGCGGCGGCCCCGGTAACCGAGGTTGCGGTAGGTGAGCAGCAGAATATCGAGGCGGACCAGCGAGGGCAGCAGTTCGAGGTCCAACCAGAGGTCGAGCGCGAAACAGCCGAGGATGACCGGGAAGGCCAACGTGTGCACGACCCCGGGTACGCGTGCGGGCAGGCGCGGCCGGAGCAGCACTGCCAGCGTCACCACCGCGGCGAAGGGCATCAGCAACCCCGCGTCGACATCGGTGTAGAGCACCGTGCTGATGCCGAGCAGCGACAGCAGCCCGCCCAGGAGCCAGCGCAACGGCGGGAGATCGGCGGGGTCGAGCCGCGGGCGGGGATCGTGCCGGCTCATGCGACGGCGAGCCTTTCGCGTCCCGCCCATGCGACCACGCCCCGCGCGCCGTCGGGGGTGAACGTCACGCTCTCGCCACCCCCAGTCGTGACCGGCATCGGCGGCCCCGGCTCGGCCAGCGCAAGGCAATCGAGCGCCCGCTCGAGATCGCTCAACCGGTGCACCGCGAAGGCGGCACTCGCCCCGAGGGCGAAGGACTGCAGTCGGCCGCGGCGGTAGAAGTCCTCCGCGAGCGCGGCGGCCATGCTCAGCAGGAGCTCGAACTGCGGCGGCCGAGGCCAGCGCCCGGCCTCCGTGCACACGCGGAGGGCATACCCCTCCGCGGCCTCAGCGGCCGGCTGACGGACGAGCAGGGAGCCCGTACGCGCGGTGGCCTTCCAATGCACCTGGCGCGGCGAATCCCCCGGGCGGTAGGCGCGCAGTGCGAGCAGGTCCGCTCCAGCACCGGCCCGGGGGCGGGGCCGACCCTCGGGTCCCCGGTGGGTAAAACCCGCGCCCACTAGCCGCGGCTCAGCAGGCGCTGGCCAGACGATGGTCTCCACCGCCAGGGCGGGGCTCAGCTCGCGCCGCAGGAGGCCGAAGGGAAACACGGAGACGACGCGACGCAGCTCGATCCGCAGGCGGCCCCGGCGCGCCGGCCGGACATCCCACGCCACCTCCGCGCCCGCCCCCGGATCCAGGCGGCCGGCGAAGGCCACCCGCCCGGTGATCGGCGCCTCGCCGCCCGGGATCAGCCGCAGCCGCGCCGGGAGTTCTGCGGCGTCTCCTCCCCCCGACGGCACGGTCCGCGCAGCGAAGGTAAAACCCACGCACCGCACCGGCAGGAAGCGGCCCACGTGGCGCAGCTCAAGCGGCACCACCGCGTCGTGCCCCGCCCGCAACGCCCGAGGCGGGCGCAGCCGCCACCGCAGCCCGCGCAGGTTCAGCCAGCCCAGCAGGCCGCCGAGCAGCAGGCTCGTGAGCAGCAACGCCACGGTGATGAACAAGATGTTGCTCGCGGAGCCGTAGGCCGCCGCGGTGAGGCCCGCGCACAATATCCCAAGCACCGCACCGGGTGGCGTAGGCACGACGCGGTTGCCCCGGGGCGGACACACCAGCGACCAGAGCAGTCGTCGCCACGTGAAGCCAAGACGCCGGCCGGGGCCCCGCGGGCCCTCCCAGCCTTCGCCTCCGGGACTCTGGGCCTCAGCCGCCACGGCTCGTCACTCCGGCCGGGCTACCGCGGCCAAAATCCGCCGCAGCGCCGCCTCGACTGCCCGGGTGTCCTCGGCGGGGTCGCCCGAAGGCCGGAGCGGCGCGAGCCGGTGCGCAAACACGAAGGGTGCAAGGGCGGCGACATCCTCCGGCAGCACGAAATCTCGCCCCGCCACCAGCGCCCTCGCCTGGGCCGCCTGCCGCAGGGCCACGCCCGCGCGTACGCTCACGCCATGACGGAATTCCGGCTCTGCCCGCGTGGCGCCGACCAGCCGAAGAATGTAGTCGAGCACCGTGTCTTCGACGAACACCTCCCCTACCAGGGCCTGCAGTTCCAGCACCTCCTCGCGACTCGCCACCGGATTGAGGGCAATCGCGTCGTACCCGCCCCGCGCCCGACGCAACACCTCGCGCTCGTCGGCCGGGTCCGGGTAACCCATCCGCAGCCGGAGCAAAAAGCGATCCATCTGGCTCTCCGGGAGGGGAAAGGTGCCCTCGAAGTCCAGCGGGTTCTGCGTCGCAAAAACCATGAACGGTGAACCGACCGCGTGGGTCTGGCCGTCGATGCTCACGCGGGCACGATCCATCACTTCCAGCAACGCCGATTGCGTCTTCGGCGTGGCGCGGTTGATCTCATCCGCCAACACGATGTGGGCGAACACCGGGCCCGGCTTAAAGACGAACGTCCGCATCGTCTCGTCGTAGACCGCCACGCCGGTCACGTCGCCCGGCAACAAGTCGCTGGTGAACTGGATCCGCGAAAACGCGCAGTCCATCGAGCGCGCGAGCGAATAGGCGAGGGTCGTCTTGCCGACGCCGGGGAGATCCTCGAGGAGGACGTGCCCGCCGGCGGCGAGGCCCGTGAGGACGAGGTCGATGACCCCGTCCTTGCCGCGAATGGTCTCCCGCATGTTCGCGCGCAGGCGGTCGAGCACCACGCGCGCCTGATCCATCCGGGGGGCGGCGACGAAATCACTCATCCCGGGAGGCTGGGCGGATCCGGGACGCCGGGCAAAGGCGTTTTGTGCGCGCGCGAGCCGTAGAACTACCCAGCGTCGGGCACGTCCGGGCCGAGCAGCTCGAGCAGGCGGGTGAAGAGGCGGTTGACCCGACCCTGGTTCTCGCGGACGAGGGCGCGAAAGGCCTCAAAGTCGATCGCGGTGCCCTCGAGCCCGTTGGCGTAATTATCGATCAGGGCCAGGCTGTTGTAGCCGAGGCCGAGCTCGGTGCACAGGTCCGCCTCATGGGCCGCGGTCATGCCGACGACATCGCCCCAGGCGCGGATGATGCGGACCTCGGCCTTGGTCTCGAAACGCGGTCCGCGCATCTGCACGTAGACCTTGCCGGGGTGAATGACGAACTCGGGGGCCAGCTCCCGCACCAGCCGGGGGATCAGCAGGTTGGCGATGCCTGGGGCACCCCCGCGCAGCTCGGTGTCGAAGTAAGTCGCCGGCCCCTGCTGGAGCGCGACATAGTCCGAGCACGAGACGAACGTCCCGGGCGGAAGCTCGGGCCGCAGAGAGCCGACGGAGTTGAGCGACACCACCTGACGGAACCCGAGGTCCGCGATCGCGGCGAGATTAGCGCGATAGTTGATGGCGTGCGGCGGCAGGGGCACACCGAATCCGTGGCGGTTGAGCAGCACGTGATCGCCACGGCGCCGGAAGGAGACGGGGCCGTATTTGGTCTCGACGGTCTCCACCGGCCAAGCCGAGAACAGGGGAGAGTTGACGATACTCGTACCACTGATGAACGCGACCCGCATCCCGCCACTCACCACGGCGGCGGCCGGGATGACAACGCGAAAAGCCCCCATCGCGCAGATGGTGGCCGCGCTTGCGCTGATTCTCACGGCGGGTTGCGCCACCCCTGGCCCGCTGCACCGATACGCCTTCGCACCCGGGCAGCCGGGACGCATCGCGGACCTCGGACCGGCGGGCGCCGGCGACGTCCCGAGCCTGGTCGCGCCCGGCGAGCGCGTGGCTGGCCTCGCCTACGATCCCTTCACCGACCATCTTTTCCTGCGCCTCGCGCCGGGTGACCAACTGCGGGTCGTCGACCGCCCCGCTCGGCGCTTAAAACGCGAGTTCAAGCTGGAGGGCGGCGCGGGCGGCGGCGACCTGGCAGTGCGCCCGCGGAACGGGCACCTCTTCCTGCTGACGGGCCCCGCGGCCGAGGTGGCTGAGCACACCCGGCTCGGCCGCCCCGTGCGGCGTTTTGTGCTGGAGGGCGTCGCGGGGGCCCCGCGCGGCCTCGCCTTCGACGCGATACGCGATGAGCTGGTCGCCCTGGCGGCCGACGGCCGCACGGTCTCCCGGCACGACCTTGCGGGCCGGCGCCGGGGCGACGTGCGCCTCGCGGCCGCCGCGG
>JBEDEF010000014.1:0-16543 GCA_041175845.1 Verrucomicrobiota bacterium | reverse complement strand
CCTCCAAGATTGGCCATCAAGTGCTGCTCGACGGCGGCAGCGCAATCGACGCCGCCGTCGCCACGGCCTTTGCCCTGGCAGTGACTCACCCGACCGCGGGTAACATCGGCGGCGGCGGCTTCATCGTTTATCGTCCTGCGGTGGGTTCCCCGCAGGCTTATGATTTCCGGGAAACTGCGCCGGCCGGAGCCTCACCGGACATGTGGCTGCGGGATGGGAAGTACGACTTCGAGCGCCACCACCTCAGCCACCGTGCGGTGGGCGTGCCAGGCACCGTGGCGGGTCTCCATCTGGCGTGGCGGGAGCATGGGCGGCGACCGTGGCGGGAACTCGTCCTGCCGGCGGTGCGCCTTGCGCGGGAGGGCTTCGAGGTTACCCACGGCCTGGCGCGTTCACTCAAGGGCGTGCTGCCCCAATTCAAGCGCCACCCGGCCTCCTTAGCGCAGTTTTCGAAGAACGGCGTGCCCTACGAGGCGGGTGAGACGCTGCGGCAACCAGACCTCGCGCGCACCCTGGAGCGGATAGCGGAGCAGGGGCCGGACGGTTTCTATGCGGGCGAGACGGCAGAGTTGATCGAACGGGACATGCGGGCCCATGACGGACTCATCACGCGCGCGGATCTCCGCGCGTACCAAGCGCGTAAGCGGGAGGTAGTCCGGGGAACCTACCGGGGTCACGAGATCCTCGGGATGCCTCCACCGAGCTCCGGCGGCATCGCGGTGATCCAGATGCTGAACATCCTCGAAGGCTACGATCTCCAGAGCCTCGGCCACGGATCCGCGGCGGTGGTGCATCGGATGGCCGAGGCGATGCGACGTGCGTTTGCCGACCGCGCCCGACACATCGGCGATCCGGATTTCGTCCCGGACATCCCGGTAGCGCACCTCATCTCCAAGGAGTACGCTACGGAACTACGGCGGACGATCAACCTGCGCCGCGCCTCGGTATCCTCGCCCGCCTCCTTCGTTTGGCCGGAAGAGTCGCCCGAGACGACCCACCTTTCAGTGGTGGACGGCGATCGCAACGCGGTCGCGCTAACCTACACCCTCGAGTACGCCTACGGGTCATACATCGTGGTGCCAGGAGCTGGCTTCTTGCTTAACAACGAGATGGGTGACTTCAACGCCGCACCTGGCCTGACCGACGAGAAGGGCCTCATTGGTACGCCGCCGAACCTCGCACAGCCAGGCAAGCGGATGCTCTCCAGCATGTCTCCCACTATTGTCGTCAAGGACGGCCAATTGCTCCTGGTGACGGGCTCCCCGGGCGGGCGGACGATCATCAACACCGTCCTGGCCACGATCCTCAACGTCGTGGACTGGGGGATGAACGCGCAGGAGGCGGTCGATGCGGGCCGGATCCATCACCAGTGGCTGCCGGACCGGATCCTGCACGAGCGACACGCCCTCTCCGCCGATACCCTCGCGCTGCTGCGCGGGATGGGACACACGGTGCTGGAGGCGCCGGCCAACCAAGGGGCCGCGGAGCTGATCCTGCACCGTGCAGCTGAGGGCCTCCTGGAGGGAGGTTTCGACCGGCGTCCGCCGGACGGCGCCGCGATTGGTCGCTAGGCCGCGCGCGCGGGGCGCGGGCGGAGTAGCGCGGCGACTCCGACGGTGATGAGAAAGCCAATCAGAGTGAACCAAGGCCAGAAGACTTCGCCGCCAAAGGTGCGCAGCCACCACTCGCGCGTCGCGGGCAAGGCGGCGGGCCAGTAAATCAGGTTCATCGCGGCGAAGGAGGTGAGCATCCCCACAACCGCCGCCCGCGGGCCCACGCCTCGCCCGAACAGCGCCAGTGCCAAGGCTCCAAGGAGAGCTCCGCTGGTGAGTCCGCGCAGCGAGAAGGCCGCGTTGAGAACAAACGTGACCTCGCGCGTCAGCCACGCGACGAAGACCAAAATGCCCGCCCAGACGAGCGTGGAGTGACGGCTGAAGCGGAGAAAGAACTCGTCGCTCTGCCTTGGCAGCGCGGGCTTGAGGAAGTCCATCGTCGAGACCGAGGCGAGGGCCGAGACGGCCGAACTAATCGAAGACATCGCCGCGGCCAGGATTGCGACGATCAGGAAGCCCTTCATCAGGTAGGGCATCTCGGTTACGATGTAGATCGGGAAGATGAAGTCGTTGGACTTGATGCCCGGCCGGCTCTCGGGAAGCGGGATTTGGAAGGGATGGCTTTGGTAGTAAACCCAGAGCAGGATGCCCACGAGGAGGAAGAGGAGAAACAGCGGGAAAATCAGGACGGCGCTGAACGCCAGTGCCCGCCGCCCCTCGGCGACGTTCCGGCACGCGAGCACGCGTTGCACGATGAGTTGGTCGGCACCGTGAGAGGACAGCACGAGAAAGGTGCCCCCGATCAATCCCATCCAAAGGTTGAAGGGCGCACCCCAAGTAAAGTCGGTGCGCAGCCACTCCGTTTTGCCCGCGGCCGCCGCCTTAGCGAGGCCCCCCGCCAGGCCGCCGTCGATCATGCTTCCGAGATGGAACAGCGCGAAGATGCCGCCAGCGATGAAAAGCACCATTTGCACCGCGTCCGTCCAGACCACGGCCTTCATTCCACCGATGTAAGTGTAGACGACCGAAAGGACGACGAAGAGCAGAATGGCGCCAAAGATCGGGTCGGTCAGGCCGCCGAGGCTACAAATGCTGTCCCCCAGCATCAGGCGGATGGGAATGCAGGCGACATAGACCCGAACTCCCGCGGAGAGCGGCTCAAGGAAGAGGAAGAGGGCTCCGGCGAGGCGGCGCGGCCCGCGCCCGAGGTGCTGCTCCAGCAGCTGGTAAGGGGAGAAGATCTCGCCGCGGAGGTAATGCGGCACCATCACCACGGCGAGGATCACGCGGGCGATCACGTATCCGAGGATCATCTGCAGGAACCCGAGGTTGCCCGCGTACGCGATCGCGGGGACGCCGATGATTGTCAGCGCGCTGGTCTCGGTCGCGATGATCGAGGCCCCGATGCCCCACCACGGAATGTCACGGCTGCCGAGGAAGTAATCCCGGGTGGTGCGCTGGTCCTTCCCGAACCACGCGCCCAAGACGATCATCGCGACGAGGTAGCCGACGATGATGACCCAGTCGCCGACGCTGAAGTAGGAGTTCATGGGGTGCCCGGAGCTAGCCGGTGCAGCGGGAGGCAGGCGAGGAATTTTCTGGCGCCGCTGGGAAGCGCGTTGCCGCGCGGGTGGATCGGTCCCAGCCTGACCCGCGTGATTGCGACCCTCCTTGCTTGTTTTCTCCTGTTGGTCCTCGGGCTGGGCGGTCCTCTCCGGGGCGCTGAGGCGGCTGCCCCCTCCACGCTGGCGGAACTGCAGGAAAGGCTCGAGCGACGCCTGCGCGACGAACGCTTCCGCGGCGGGCTTTGGGGCGTGCAGGTCGTTTCCCTTACTTCCGGCCGCGTCTGGTTCGAGCATGAGCCTGGGCGGCTGATGAGCCCGGCCTCCAACAGTAAGCTCTTCGCCGGGGCCCTGGCGCTCGACGTACTCGGACCGGAGTACCGCATCCGCACGCCGGTGCAGGCGTCCGCGGCACCCCTGGCCGGGGGCGCGTTACCCGGAGATCTTTTTATTGCGGGGCGAGGTGATCCCAGCTGGCGCACGCGTGGCACCGGCCGCCCCTTCAGCGCGACTTTCGCTCCGGTCGTGGAGATCTTGCGGCGCGCCGGCGTAAGACGCATCGCGGGTGATTTGATCGCGGACGCCACTTGGTTCCACCAGCCGCCTCAAGGCTCAGGCTGGACCGTCGACGACTTGAACGATTGGTACGGCGCCGAACTCTGCGGGGTAACCTTGGAGCAGAACTACGCGGAGCTGAGCCTGACGCCCGCGCCGGCGCCCGGCGGGGAAGTGACCTTCGCGTGGCGTCAGCCGGACACCGGGCTGGAGGTGCTCTCCCGCTTGCGTACGGGTGCCGTGGACACGCCCGGACAAGTGGTTGTGCGCAGGCTAGCGGGGGAATCCCGGGTGCACCTTTGGGGCACGTTGCCAGCCGGTGGGCGACCTGAGCTGGTGAATGTGACGATCCCCCGTCCGGCGGAGTGGTATGCGGCGGCGCTGCGTTCCGCCCTCGCGCGGGAGGGTATCGTGGTCGAGGGGCGGGCGCGCGCCGCGCGCTGGCCGGATCCAAGCCCGATCCCGGTGGCTGCAGTCCAGCTGGGAGAGTTGGTTTCTCCGCCGATCCGGGTGCTCGTGGCCGAGTTCATGAAGCCGTCCCAAAATCTGGAGACCGATCTGGTCTTTGGGCATCTGGGCGAATTGCGGCGAGAGGCGGGGACCCCTTCCCATCGCACCGGCGAGGCGCTGGCCCTCGAAGCCCTGCGGGAATTTCTGCTGCGAGCGGGGATCGATCCCGCGGACGTGAGGTTCGAAGAAGGCTCGGGTCTTTCCCGAAACAACCTCCTCACGGCGCGCGCGACCGTCGCCCTGCTCGCGGCCATGGCGCGCCATCCGGCAGGCAAGGACTTCGAAGCATCGCTGCCCGTCGCTGGACGGGATGGGACCCTGCGCAGCCGCCTGCGGGGCACGGCGGCCGAGGGTAACGTCAGCGCTAAGACCGGAACTTTGCGGTGGGCCAACGCGCTATCGGGCTATTTGCACACTGCGGGCGGTGAGCGGCTCGCCTTCGCGCTCCTGCTCAACCGGCACGCTCCGTCACCCGGAGCTCCGAGCGCCCGCGAGGAGTTAGACCAGCTCGTCACGCTTCTGGCCGCCTATGCGGGGCCAGGTTGACAGCCGCGATTCCACCGATGCCCGCGCGTTCACTTTTCGCGGAAGAGGCGACTTTGCACCACCGCGTGCACGAGGGAACGGAGGCCGTAACCATCGCTGCGGGTTTCCTCCAGGAGCCGCTCGATTTCGGCTCGGTCGCTGAAGTGGGCCGGTGCACCGGTCGCGAAGAGCAGCAGTTGCCGCGCAAAGTTGCGGGCGAGGGTCACCTCATCGGCGCGGACCAAGCGCTTGAAGTCGCGGATGTCCCGGAACGGGCGTCCATCCGGGAGTTCGCCGCTCGCGTCGACCGGCAGCGCATGGTGGAAAGCGAAGGGCTGGCCGTTCTTGCCTAGGCCGTGGAGTGACGGCTTTTCCTCATCGATTGCGCGGTAGCGGTCGCGCCAGCCGCCCAGCACATCAAAGCTCTCCAAGGCAAAGCCGGGCGGGTCCATCTTCCGATGACAGGAGGCGCACGAGTTATCTTCGCGATGACGGGCGAGTTGTTCCCGGATGGTTACGGCCCCGCGGATGTCGGGTTCCACCGCGGCGACGGGCGGCGGCGGGGGGATGTCGATGCCTAGAATCCGCTCGACGATCCACTTGCCGCGTAGGACCGGGGAGGTGGTCGTGCCGTTGGCGGTGACCTTGAGCACGCTCGCCTGCGTGAGGAGCCCACCCCGCGGGTTGTCCGGGGGAAGTTCCACTCGCCGCATGGCAATTCCGGCGACCCCGGGCACGCCATAATGGCGGGCGAGCCGCTCGTTTAGATAGGTGAAACTCGCGTCGGCAATGAGACGGGCTGGATGATTACGTGCGAGAAGCTCGGCGAAATAGAGGCGGGTCTCCGCCACGGCGGCCTCCGTCAACGCGTCGTCGAGATAGTAATCGTTATAAAGGGTGGTCGAAGGGGTGGAGTCCTCCATCTTCCGGAGGTCGAGCCAGTAATCGAGAAACGCATCGCGAAAGCGCTCCGCGCGGGGGGAGGCCAGCATCCGTTCCGTCTCCGCGCGCAGGATGGCTGAATCGCCGATCCGGCCGTCATCCGCGAGGCGACGCAGGCGCTCGTCAGGCGGCGAATTCCAGAGAAACAGGGCAAGCCGGGTGGCCAGCGCGTGGTCCCCGAGGGCCCCGGGCGCCTCCTCAAGGAAGAGGAAGCCTGGGGAGGTCAGGACGGCGGTGTACGCGGCCAGCAGTGCCTCCGCGAAGCCGAGGCCCGCGGCGCGGCGTTCTTCGAACAGAGCGACAAAAGCCTCGATCTCCCCGGGACGCACGGGACGGCGGTAAGCGCGCGCCACAAAGTTGGCCAATAGGCGGCGACCATCGGCGGCCGGATCCGTGCTCACGACTTCGACCTTTTCTTCCCCGAGGGGCTCGACGCGCTGGCCGGGATTACGGCTCGCGTCGGCCCGCGCCGTCTCGCGGACAACCGGTACGGCCACGCCGCTCTCCCCGGCCCGGGCGGTGCGCAGCGGCAGGTCGCCGAAGAGCAGGCGATATCCGGCGAGGGTCGTGTCGTCCTGCAGCGGTCCCTCGACCTCCATCCAGCGAAAGGCAACGCTCGGGGCGCCTTCGGGCGTCATCAGGGGATTGCGAAAGTTGTTGGGCCGGGAGCGGTAGAACCGGGACGCGTCCGGAACGAGGGTCTCGTTGGCCAGCAGCCAGACTTCGCCGAGGTCGTGCACCGCTGGCTCGAGTGTGAGATCGAAGCCGCCGACCCGGCGGTTCAGTACGCCGTTGCGGGTGTAGACCGTGATCGGCTCCACCGTACGTCCCGGGGAGAGCCGGTCGTAGTTCGGCACGTTGGGATTCGGGGGCCGCGGCGTTCCCTTACGATCCGACTCGTCTGCATATCGCTGCGCGATGCCGCCGGGTGCCGTCCAGAGCGTATGCCCGCTGAAGCGGATGCGGTACCGACCGGCCACCGGGGCACGGAAGCCATCCCAGCGGTAGGTGAAGCCGGTGACATAATTGCTGGAGACCCAGCCGACGGCCTCGCGCTCGCGTTGTGCCGGATCGGCGGGGCCGACGGTCAATGGCGCCTGCAGCCGCCGCACTTCAGGTTGCGGCGTGGTCAGGTCGAGGAGCGGGTACGTCATCCGATCTGGCGACGAATTGAAGATGCTGCCGCTGAACTTGCCCGTGAGGGTGCGCTGGTCCCGGGCGTAGTGGCGCGTCACCGTGGCGGGAGTGAGTGCGTGCCGCACGCTCAAGACCTGGCGAAAGGCGTGGTCGGCGGCACTCAGGTAGCGGGCGAGATGGACGTGCGAGACGTCGAGGGCGGACGCGGCCTTGTTGTACCGGTGCGCCTCTCCGTCTTCGGGAAACTGGCCGCGGAGCTGAAGCCAGGGGGCCGAGAGAAGGTCCCGGACTGCGTTCTCGTACTCGAGCGCATTGAGTCGGCGCGCGCCGCTGCGCCCGGCGGTGGCGATTCGCTGCGCCTCGACGGACTGGAGCGCCGCACCCAGCTCACGGAGGAATCCGGTGAGGGCCGCGGGCTCGGGCCGCGCCTTGTTTTCCGGCGGCATCTCACCGGCCGCTGCGCGATCGTGGATACGGGCCCAGCGGGCGAGGTCCGCGGGGCTGCTCTCGTCGAGGCGGAGCGCGCCGAGGTCGAGTCCGCCTTTGCGCTCCACGTCGTCGTGGCAGCCTGCACAGTGCCGCTCGAGAAAGGCGGCTGCGCCGGGGGGGAGGGCGGCACCCGCAACCGACGCACTCAGGAGCGCGAGCAGTAGTCGCTGGAGCCTGCGCCTCATCCGGCGAATTCGAGTCCCCGGAGCGTGCCGGTGGAGGAGGCGAAGCGCTCCGCGGGGATACCCATCCGCTGGAGCATCGAAACGAAGAGATTGGGCAGCGGGTAATTGTTCGCGGCGTTGAAGGCGTGGTGGCGACCGTGGCGGAAACCACCCCCGGCGAGCATGGTGGGCAGGTTGAAGCAGGTGTGGGCGTTGGCGTCGCCGAAGTTCGAGCCGTAAAGCACCATCGTCCGATCGAGCAGCGGGCGGCCGTCCTCCCGGGTCGCCTTCAGGTCCGTCAGCAGCTTGGCCAGCAGGCGCATATGCCACTCGTCAATCCGGCGAAGTTCGCCGCGCTTTTTCTCTGACTTTCCATGGTGGGAAAGGTTGTGGTAGCCGTCGGTCAGCGTGGCGTCCGCCAGCTCCAGCGCGGGGGTGCTAACTCCGTCGAGCATCAAGGTGATGGCGCGGGTCGAGTCGGTCTCGAACGCGAGCCGCGCGAGGTCGTACATCACGCGCACCTTCTCCATATAGGCCGCGGGGTTCGCCGGGTCGATGGGCACGGGCACGCTGACCGCTGGCTTGGGGCGCTGCTCCCAGCCACGGGCGGCCTGGAGCCGTTGCTCGAGCTCGCGCACACTGGTGAAGTACTGCTCGAGGCGGTCGCGGTCCGAGGCGGGCAGGCTGCGGCGCAGGGCGCTGGCCTGTCCGGCCACCGCGTCGAGGATGCTGCGGCCGGTGTCGAGTTGACGCAATTGGGCACTTACCTCTGCTGCCGAACCCTGGAGGAAAAGTTGCCGGAACACATCCGCCGCCTTGTCCTCGGGGGGAATCGCGACGCCGCTTCCGGTCCAGGAGAGGCTGCGGGTCCGGGTGTTGACCCCTAGGGTCAGCGAGGGAAAACGAGTAAGGGTGCCGATCTGCTCCGCGATGACCTGGTCCAGCGAGATCGTGTTGCGGAACGAGCTGCTGCCGGGATGGGGGGCCGCAGTCAGGAAGCAGACATCCGCCGGGTGCCCGCCGTCCACGTTGGGATGCGAGACGCCGCTGAAGACGGAGAATTCCGACCGGTGCTCCTCGAGCAGACGGAGGTAGGGCGAGGCCGTATAGCCGGCGCCTGCCTCCGTGGGGAAAAACTGGTCGGCGAGCAGCCCGAGATTGTTGCAGATCGCGAGCATCCGCCGGGGCGTGCCAGGCGTCGCCCCCGTGACGGGCGCAGCGCGCCCGAGCACGGGCGACATCGCTTGGAGCAGCGGGAGCGAAAGCCCGATGCCGGCGGACCGCAGAAAGCACCGGCGGGAGAGAGGAACTCGGCTGGCGACGTAGGGGGCGCGCGACGGCTTCACGAGGCAACCGTGGCGGGCCCGGAGACTGGTGGCAAGCGCCTCCGGGAAATTGCGTTTGCCCCGCGGCCGGTCGGGGCCCACGGTGCCCCTCCGCTCCGATGTCTGACGTCCAACCCGACCAATCGCACGACCAGCACGCCGTCCGCCGCCAGAAGCTGGCCGAACTCCGCGCCGCGGGTAACGACCCCTTCCGCGCAAGCTTCAGCCCCACCCATTCCTCCGCGCAGGCGTTACGGGCGCACGTGGCGGGCCAGGACTACACCGTCCCGGTGGCCGTCGCCGGGCGGCTCGTCACGATCCGGGACATGGGCAAGAGCCAGTTCGTCAAGGTCCTGGACCAGGACGGGCAGCTTCAGCTCTACCTCAAGCGTGACGTGATCGGGGAGGCGGCCTACGCGGCCTTCAAGCGGCTCGATCTCGGCGACATCATCGGTGCGCACGGCACGCTGTTTGTGACCAAGTCCGGCGAGATCACCGTCAAGGTGGACGGCTGGGTGCTACTGGCGAAGGCGTTACGGCCGCTGCCTGAGAAGTGGCACGGGCTCAGCGACCCGGAGCAGGTTTACCGCCAGCGTTACCTCGATGTCATTGTAAACGCGGAATCGCGGGCGCGGCTGCTGCTCCGGCCGCGGATCGTGTCGCACATCCGCCGTTTTCTGGAGGACCGGCGCTTTCTCGAGCTGGAGACGCCGGTGTTGGAGGCGACCCCGGGTGGCGCGGCGGCACGGCCGTTCAAGACGCATCACAATGCCCTAGGTGCCGACTTCTTCCTGCGGATCGCGACGGAGCTGCGCCTCAAGCGGATGCTCGTGGGTGGCTTTGACCGGGTATTCGAGATCGGGCGAATCTTTCGCAACGAGGGCGTCTCCCGGAAGCACAATCCGGAGTTCACGATGCTGGAAGTCTACGAGGCCTACTCGGATTTCCGCGGCATGATGCGGCTGGTGCGAGAACTGCTCGAATCGCTGGTGCGCGAAGTGGTCCGGCCGGCGGACGGCACTCTCCGGCTCCGGCACGCGCCAAGCGGTCAGGACATCGACTTTGGCGCCCCTTGGCGGGAGGTGCGGTACAAGGACCTCATCCGCGAGGCCACGGGTGACGCTGACTGGTTCGCGCGTTCCAAGGCTGACAAGATTGCCGGCGCGGAGCGGCAGGGTCTCGGGGTCAATCCGGCGTGGGAGGAGTTCGAAATCACCAATGAGATCTTCTCCAAACGGATCGAGCCGACGCTGATCCAGCCGACATTCGTGACGCACCTCCCGCGCGAACTCTGCCCGTTGGCCAAGCTGACGGCGGACGACCCTAGCACGATCGATGTCTTCGAGCTGATCATCGGCGGAATGGAAGTCGCCCCAGCGTATTCCGAGCAGAATGACCCCGACGTGCAGCGCGAGATGTTTGAGCGTCAAGCCGGGGAGGAACGCCAGAATATCGACCAGGACTTCCTGCTCGCCCTCGAACATGGCATGCCCCCGGCCGGTGGGATGGGCATCGGCATCGATCGGCTCTGCATTTTGCTCACCGGAGCGGAGAGCATTCGGGATGTGATCCTTTTCCCCCAGCTCCGCCCGGGAGGGACCTGAGCCTCGCGGGCGTCACGCACCCGCCTCCCGATGCCCTGGTATTTCTATCTCGCGCTTCGCCAACTGTTCCCTGCGGGGCGCCGCTTCCCGTTCTTCACGGCGATCTCGGTTCTCGGCGTGGCTCTGGGGGTCGGCGTCCTCGTCATCGTCACGAGCGTGATGGGTGGCTTCGGGCACGAGATCCGGCGGATGATCGTGCGGACGGAAGGTGAGATCCAAGTCAAGGCACGCGGGCTGATCGAGGATCCCGCGGCAGTGCTGGCGGCGCTGCGTGGGGCTCCCGGGGTGGCCGGTGCCTCGCCGTTCGTCGAGGGCCCGGTGGCGGCCCTCGCGGCGAACCGCCCCGCCTTCCCGCTGCTCCGCGGCCTCGACCTGCGCTCCGTCGGTAGCGTCGCCGAGATCGGGCGATATGTACGCCTCGGGAGCTTCGACGAGCTCGACGACGACTCGGTGATCCTCAGCTGGCAGGTCGCGGAGCAGCTCGGAGCCGGCTTGGGTAGCGTGATCGAGCTTTACTCTCCCCTGTTATTCGAGCGGCTGAAGCAGGACGAGGTGATCCTGCCGCGCCGTTTCCGGGTGGTCGGACTCTTCGAAATCGGCCACCAGCATCTCGACAGCAGTCTGGCCTTCACGACGCTGCGGGCCGCGCAGGAACTCTACGGCCTCGGTCGGGCAATCCACGGCATCAACGTCCGCCTTGCCCCCGGCCGCGACGAGGTCGCCGCCTTACCGGCCGTCAACCGCGTGCTGCCGCCGGGGATCGAGGCGCTGCCTTGGACGCGGAAGTGGGAGAGCTTCCTTTGGGTCTTGAACCTGGAGAAGACGATCACTGCTTTCCTGCTGCTTTTCATCGTGGTGATCGCGGCCTTCTCGGTGATGAGTTCGCTCCTGATCTCGGTCGTGCGGAAGACCCGGGAGATCGGCTTACTCGGCGCCCTGGGCGCCAGCCGCCGCGGCGTGGCCCTCTGTTTCTGTGCGCAGGCGTTCGTGATCGGGGTGAGTGGCACGGCGCTCGGACTGGTCGGCGGCTTTACCGTGCTCGCATGGCGCAATGAGCTCGTGCGGCTTATCGCCCGCGGACTCGGGCGTGAGGAGACCCTGCGCCAGTTCTACCACTTCACTGACCTCCCGGCCCACACGCTGCCAGGCGATCTGGTGCTGACCGTGGTGGCGGCCATTGTGATTTCCACCCTCGCCGGCCTCCTGCCCGCGTGGCGGGCGAGCCGGCTCAAACCCGTGGAGGCACTCCGCAGTGAGTGAACTGATCCTGCAGGCAAACGGGGTGGCAAAGGCCTTCGGCAGCGGGCCCGCGCGGATTCCCGTGCTCCGCGCCGTGGAGCTCTCGCTTGCGGGGGGCGAGAGCCTGGCGATCCGCGGCGAATCCGGCTCGGGCAAGTCCACGCTGCTCCATCTGCTCGCGGGACTCGACGTCCCCGATGCTGGTTTGATCCGCTGGGGCGCGACGGCGCCGGATCCCGCCCGCCGCAGTCGTTATCTCGGCCTGGTGTTTCAGTCCTTCCATCTCGTGCCCGAGTTGGATGCGCTCGGGAACGTGCTGCTGGCGGCACGGATGCTCGCCCCGCCGAACGCCGTCACGCGGGAGCGCGCCGAAGCGCTCCTGGGCCAAGTTGGCCTCGCGGGCCGCGCCCGTCATCTGCCCTCCGAGCTTTCGGGCGGCGAACGCCAGCGGGTCGCGGTCGCCCGCGCGCTCATCAATCGTCCACCGCTGCTGCTCGCTGACGAGCCCACGGGGAATCTGGATGAGCACACGGGCGAGGCGGTCATCGACCTGCTCGTCGGATTGTGCGCCGCGACGGACACCTCCCTTGTGCTGGTCACGCATAACGCGGCGCACGCGGCGCGCTGCCAGCGCACCCGTACCCTCCACGAGGGGGTCCTGCGCTGAAGCGCTTTCGGATGGCGCCCGGTGAGCCGGCGACTACGGTCCGCCCATGGTTCCGAGCAAAATCCGGTGCGGTGTGGCGGGGGTGGGCTCTCTCGGGCAGCACCACGCCCGCATCTACGCGACGCTTCCCGGGGTGGAATTCGTCGGGGTGTTTGACGCGGACCCGCGGCGGGCGGCGGAGGTCGCAGGCCGCCACGGCGGGCGCGTGTTCCCCGACCTGGCGACGCTCGGCGCCGCCTGCGACGCAGTCTCCGTCGTCGTCCCGACGGACCGGCACGCGGAGGTAGCGCTCGCGCTGCTGGCGGCGGGGAGCCACCTGCTGATTGAGAAGCCGCTGTGCGCTTCGCTGGCGGAGGCGGAGCAGGTGTTGGCCGCGGCGCGAGAAGCCGCCCGCATCGTGCAGGTCGGACACATCGAACATTTCAATCCGGTGATGGCTTTCCTCGAGCGCGAGATCGACCGCCCTCGCTACCTTACCGCCGAGCGCCTGGCCCCCTACCAGCCGCGCGGCACGGAGGTGGGCGTGGTGCTCGACCTGATGATCCATGACATCGGGATCGTCCTGGCACTGGTGAAGTCACCGCTGACGCGGATCGACAGCGTGGGGGTGCGCGTGCTCTCCCGGAGCGAGGACATCGCGAACGCCCGGCTGCAGTTTGCCGATGGGTGTGTGGCGAATCTCAGCGCGAGTCGGATGAGCGCCAAGAAGGCCCGCGAGATCCGCATCTTTCAGGAGGACGCCTACCTCTCGCTCGATTTCATGCACCAAGCGGGCCACTTGGTGCGGAAGGAGGACCTGGTGGCCCACGCGATCCGGGTCCGTGCGGGGGAGCTGAAGGGTGGGGAGGCCATCCCGGTGCAAGAGATCCCGATCGAGAAGGGTGAGCCCTTGGCCTTGGAGCTGGCGCATTTTGTCGAGAGCGTCGCGCGGGCCCGGCAGCCCAAGGTCGGAGCCGCCTTGGGGAAGAGTGCCCTCGAGGTCGCCCTCGCGATCACGGAACAGATCCGCGCGGCAGAAACCACGACCTAAGGACCTTTCGGTCGTGTCCCGCCAGCCCACTCCGAGTTTCCCTTTGCCCCCTCCTCGGGGAGGGCGACCAGACCTGCTGGTGATCGCCGGCGAACACTCCGGGGATGCACACGCTGGCCGAATGGTGGCCCGTTTGCTCCGCACGGAACCGGGTTGCAAGGTTGCTGCTCTCGGCGGCGAGCGGCTCCGGGGCGCGGGCGCCCAGTTGTTGCACGATCTGACGGCCTCTTCCGTGGTCGGATTGGTGGAGGTGCTGCGCAATTACGGTTACTTTCGGGAGCTTTTCTCGGCCTTGGTCGCTTGGATCCGCGAGCACCGTCCCCGGGTAGTGTGTTTGGTAGACTACCCGGGCCTGAATCTGCGACTCGCGGCGGCGTTGCGGGAGCAGGGAATCTCGCGCTCGGGCGGTGGTGCGGTCCGGGTCGTCTATTACATCTCACCGCAAATCTGGGCCTGGAAGGCCCGGCGGCGCTTCTCCATGGCGCGCGATCTCGACGCGCTGGCGGTCATCTTCCCCTTCGAGCCTGCTTGTTATGCCGACACGTCTCTGCCCGTGGAATTTGTGGGCCACCCGTTCCTGGATCCCGAGTACCGCCCGTCGGTAGCGGCGGATCCCGAGGGTCCCGTGTTGCTGTTGCCCGGTAGCCGCCGCCAAGCGGTCGCGCGAATCTTTCCCCAGCTGCTGGCCGGTTTTCGGGAATCGGGACGGCCGCAGGCGCTCGCTTTGCATCCGGGCGGAGACATTCCCCAGCTGCTCGCTGCGGCGGAAGCGCCGTCCGGGGTCGAGGTGCGGGAAGTTCCGCGGGAGGGTGCGCCGCCCGTGGGGGCTTCCGCGGTGCTGATGTCGAGCGGGACCATGTCGCTCGAATGCGCCCTGGCGGGAATCCCCGGCGCGATCGCTTACCGGGCACATCCGATTACTTACCTTCTCGGACGATTGCTGGTCCGGGTTCCTTATTTGGGCATCGCTAACCTGCTCTTGGGTGAGGACATGTACCCCGAGTTTATTCAAGGTAGGGCGACGCCGCGGGCGTTGGCGGAGGAACTGCGGCGCTGCGCGGTCGATCCGGCGCGGCGGTCGGTGACGGCGGCGCGGGCCCAGCGGTTGCGCGGCATTCTGGCGGCTCCTGTGGGGCGCGATGCAGCGGGTTGGCTGGCCCGCCAGCTCGACGCGGCCCGAGCCAGCTAACGGGTTTCGGGCAGGGCCGTGGCGCCGGTTTGCTGGGTCGCCGCCAGGATGGGCCCGGCGCCCGCGCCGGACAACGGCACCGCGAGCTGCTGCCAGAGCGCCCGGGCCTTTTCCCCAGCGATGGAGCGACCCTTGAGGGTCTCGGCTTCGCGGGCGGCCCGGTTCTCCTCCGCGATGCGCGCGAGGTCATCGAGGTTATAGAGATAAACGTTTTCGAGCTCCGCCACCGCGGGATCGATGTCGCGGGGCAGCGCCTGATCGATGAGGAAGAGCGGCCGCGCCGGCCGGCGGGCCATCGCCCCGCGTACAGCGATGTCAGTCAGGATCAGTTCCGGGGCGGAGGTGGCACAAACCACGATGTCGAATTCTGCGAGGCGGACTTCCCTTTGCTCGAAGGGTAGGGCGCTGGCACCAAGCGCGGTTGCGAGCTCCATCGCACGCTCCAGTCGGCGACTCGCCACCGTGAGCGAGGCAGCCCCGCGGCTTTGGAAGGCCCGCGCCGTCTTCTCGCCGATTTCCCCCGCACCCAGCAGGAGGATGCGTGCATCGGAAAGACCGCCAAAGATCGTGCCCGCGAGCTCGACGGCCACATTCGCGACGCTCACCTGGCCGGTCGTGATCGCGGTCTGGGAACGCACGTGCTTGGCGGCCTGAAAACCCTTCTGGAAGGCCCGGTTGAGCACGGGTCCGGTGCTGCCCGCGGCCTGCGCGGCGGCGTAGGCCTGCTTCATCTGGCCGAAGATTTCCGTCTCGCCGAGCATCTGCGAATCGAGGCCGGCGGCGACCTCGACCAGATGCTGCAGCGCCGCCTCGTCACACAGGTGGAGCCGGAAACGGGCGAATTCCGCAGGGTCGAAGTTCTGCCGCCGGCAGAATACGCCGCCGACCTGCTCGGCCACCTCCGGGCTCGCCGCGACCCCGTAGAATTCAATGCGGTTGCAGGTGCTCAGGACGGTGAACTCGCGTAGCCCCGGCAGCGCGGCCAGCTGGTCTCGGAGCGTCGCGGTGGCGGCGGGGTCGAGTGCCAGTTGCTCGCGCACCTCGAGCGGCGTGCGGTGGTGGGTCGCCCCGATGACGAAGAGGTGCCCTGTGCTCATCGGGCGGTCGGGGCGGGTTTCGCCGGGGCGCGGCCACGGCCGGGTTCGACGGTCACGAGTGAAACCAGCGCGGCCACAAAAAGGAACAGGCAAGCGACCGCGAAGCGGCGCGCCAGCAGGAGACCGCGCAGCCGGAGCAGCAGCAGCACGAACGCGCTACCAGCTACGGCTACGGTCACCAGGATCTTTTCCAGGTTCACGACCGTTTCCGGACGCGCCCAGTATACCGCGCCGACCGCCAGCGCGAAGCCGAGGATCGCCGCGCCGGCGGCTAACAGCCGCACCCCCATATCGTCCAGATCCCGGATCGAAGGTAGGAATGAAAACCAGCCACCGAGCCGCTTCGATTTGAGGGAAAAGTGCCGGAGCAGGAACATCAACGAAGTCAGTGCGAGCAGCGCAAAGACTCCGTAGCTGAAGACGGCCAGCGCGGCATGCAGTTCGATCCAAGGATCGGGGCCGAAGATACGGATGCGCTGGTCTGCGTCCCAGCCCGGAAAGAGCAGCGAAACCAGCGTCACGGTCGAGGCGAGGCAGGCGGTGAAGTACCCCAGCAGGCTCAGGCGGAAGGTTGCCCCCACCACCAGGTAGAGGGTGATCGCGGACCACGCGGTGAATTGGTAGAGTTCGAACGAGTTGCCCAGGGGACAACCGCCGACCGCGCGACCGCGCAGCCCCAGCCCCGCTAGCTGCACGAGGTAGCCCAGAAGAATGAGCGCGTAGGTGGCACCGCCGGCGGGTCGGCCACGCTTGAACAGCGCGATCGAGCCTTGGACAAAACCCGCCAGATACAGGGCCGCCGCCAGCCAGAGCCAGGTACGGTCAGTGAAGGGCAGGGCCATCGGTGGCCGACCCGCCGGCGGTGCCACCTACGCGCTCATTCTTCTGGGCTACCTCGTGCAGCTAGCGGGGCTGGGGCTGCGCGGTCGCGCGGTCGGCGGTTGTCCCCTGGGCA
>JBEDEF010000013.1:0-4041 GCA_041175845.1 Verrucomicrobiota bacterium | reverse complement strand
CCGCGGGGCTCACGGCGCCCGCCGGGCGAAGTCCCGGGCGTCCCGCTGCCACACGCGCGCGACGTGGGCGGCGATGTCCGCGAGGGGGCGCCCATCCGTGAGGACCATCGTCCCCGCGGCGCGGTACACGGCCTCTCGGGCGGCGTAGAGGGTGCGGATCCGCTCCTCCGGGTTCTCGACCTCGAGGAGCGGGCGGTTGCGCGCGCGGGAGGTGCGGGCTAGGATCGTCTCGAGGGAGGCGTGGAGGCAGACCACGACGCCCCGGGCCTGCAGCAGGGGCAGCATCCCGGGCTGGACGACCAGGCCGCCCCCGCAGGCGATGACGGTGCGGGTGGCCGGGTGTCCCTGCTCAATGAAGGCGCGCTCCAAGGCCCGGAAGGCAGGTTCGCCGCGCTGCGCGAAGATCTCCGGGATGGTCAGCTTCTGCTCCCGCTCGATCTCGTGGTCGCTGTCCAGCACGGCGAAGCCCAGCCGCTGGGCGACGGCGCGGCTCACGGTCGTCTTGCCGGTGCCCATGAAGCCGACCAGGTAGAGGTTCACGTCCGCGGGTGACATCAGGCGCTTGAGGAGAACGGGCGTCCGGCTAGTTTGCCAGCCGCGAAACGATGCCCTCCTCCCTCCCGGCCCCCGATTATACCCTGGCGAGCGACAACACCGCGGGCGTTTGCCCGGAGGCCTGGGCGGCCTTGGCCGCGGCCAACGCGGGCTGCGTCGCCAGTTACGGTGACGATGCGGCGACGGCCGAGGCGCGGCGGTTGTTGGCGGAGACCTTCGAGCGGGAATGCGAGGTTTTCTTCGTGTTCAACGGCACCGCGGCCAACGCCCTCGTGCTGGGAGCGCTCTGCCAGCGGCACCACGCGGTCGCCTGCCACGCGCTGGCCCACATCGAGACCGACGAGTGCGGGGCCCCCGAGTTTTTTACCGGCGGGGCGAAGCTGCTGACCGTCACCGGGGAGCACGCCAAGGTGACCCCTGCCGCGCTCGCGCCGCTGCCGGGCCGCGGCCACGGGATCCATTTCCCGAAGCTGCGGGCCCTCTCGCTCACCCAGACCACCGAGCTGGGCACGCTGTATACCCCTGCTGAGCTAGGGGCGCTGGGAGAATTCGCGCGCGCCCATGGACTCGCGGTGCACCTCGATGGCGCCCGCTTCGCCAATGCCGCCGCAACCGGCCGGGAACGGGGCTGGGCCCCCGCCGACCTCTCGTGGCGCGCCGGCGTGGACGTGCTTTGCTTCGGCGGCACCAAGAACGGCCTGCTCTCGACGGAGGCGGTAGTGTTTTTCAACCGCGACCTCGCCCGCGAGTTCGCCTACCGGGTGAAGCAATCGGGGCAGCTCGCCTCGAAGCAGCGGTTCGCCTCCGCCCAGTGGGTGGCGGTGCTGCGCGACGGCGCCTGGCTCCGGCACGCCGCGCACGCCAACCGCCTCGCCCGGCGTCTGGCCGCGGGGTTGGAGGCCCTCGGCGCCCGCCTGATCGCCCCGGTCGAGGCCAACGGGGTCTTCGTCGAACTCAGCCCCGCTCTGGTCCAAGGCCTCGAGGCCCGCGGGTGGCACTTTTACCGCTTTGTCGGGGAACACGGCTATCGGGTGATGTGCTCCTGGGCCACGCGGGAAGAGACGGTCGACGGCTTCCTAGCCGATGCCCGCAAGGTTGTGGCCGCGGCAGCTGCCGCGGCTTCCATGCCGCGGACATAACGGCGTTTCCCGCTCCGCGGCTACAATTACCCGGGCGAGCAGCGCTCCGGTTGAAACCTTGCGGCCGCGGCGGTGTCGGACGACGTTCTCACCATGAAAGCCCTGCCGCTCGTCCTCGCCGCTTGCCTCGCCGCTGGTTCCGCCACGGCGCAGGTCTACCGCCCTGACGTTGGCCGCCGGGATCGTCCTTCGCCCGCGCCGGCCGACCGGGGGATCGTCCGGGGTCCCGGGCCGGTGCTCGTCCATCGGGTGCCGCCCCCCTCGCCCCGCTTCCACTGGGGTTACCCGCGCGACTACGCCGCAAACCGGCGCTGGGCGTACTATCCCGCGTACGGGGTGGAGTACGGGATCCGTTATCCTGCTCCCGTGGTGGTCTATCCCGCCCCGGTCTCCGCCCCTTCGGGTCCAGCCGCGACCGGCTTCTGGCTGGGTGCCCTGGCGGGTGGGATTTTGGGTCATAACAGCGGCGACCTCGGCCACAACGCCTGGCGCGGGGCCGCCCTCGGCGCCGGGGCCGGACTGCTGCTGGGTTCGGTGGTGGAGGCCAGCCGGGCCGAGCCCGTCTCGTACCGCGAGATCCCGCCCCCCGCGCCGCCGGTCACCGTGGTTCGCGCGCCGGTCCACGTGCCCGTCCGGGTGGTGCGCGCCGGAGGGGAGACCTCGCCCCTCGCCGAGGCCAACGCCCTGTTCGGGCGCTGAACGCGGCTTGTCACTTCTCGCTCCGCACGACGTCCTTTCCTCCCGCTCCTTATGCCGCTCCCACGCCTGCTTTGCTCGCCCGTCCTGTTTGCCGCTGCCCTGCTCGGGGGCTGCGCTACATCCGAGGGAGTGCGCAACCCTTCCGGCGTCCCCGTCACGGAAGTACGCCCCGATGAGCGCGGCTTCGTCGCGGGCACGGGCATCGAGGCCCAGGATATGGTCGCGGTCACGGACCGGATGGCGCGCAGCATCCTGGGTATCCCGCAGATCGCCCGTGCGGCGATGCCCCCGAGCGTGGTGCTGGAGCCGGTGGTCAACAACACCCGCTTCCCGGTCAACAAGGACATCTTCCTCACGCGCCTGCGGACGCAGCTCAACAGCAAGGCCGCCGGGCGGGTCAGCTTCCTCGACCGCGACCTGATGAAGACCCTGCAGCGCGAGCGGGAGCTCAAGCGCTCGGGCCAGGTCACGGCGAGCGCCGATCCGAACGTGGTCGAGTTCGGCGGCGCGGATTATTTCCTGACCGGCAAGCTCGACGGGATGAGCACCCGCACCGCGGCCGGCACCAGCGATTACGTCTTGTACAGCTTCCGCCTGACCGACGCGCGGACCAGTCGAATCGTCTGGGAGGATTCAGCCGAGATCAAGAAGCAGGGGCTCGAGGATGCGGCCTACCGCTAGGCCCCGCGCCGCCCGCGGCGCCGCCGGCCTCCGCTTGCCTCTTTTCGTCCTGCTGGCCGCGGCGGGGCTCTCTGGGTGCGCCACGGCCCCGGAGGAGCCGCGCGCCGCCGTCCGCGAGGAGCCGGCGGGGCCGGAGCGTGACCGGGTGCTGCACGCCTGCCGCGCCGCCGCCACCGCGCTGCGCACGGGGGATTTCACCGGCGCGAAGATCCGCCTCGACGTCGCCCTTGCCCGCTTGGGTGGGTTAATCGTGGACGACGCGGCCGCCGCGCGCGCGCGCAGCCTCTTCGCCGCCGAGGACACCAAGGTCTTCCTCGGTGAGCCCTACGAACGGGTGATGGCCTACTTTTATCGCGGGATCCTCTACTGGCGTGACGGCGAGCCGGACAACGCCCGGGCGTGCTTCCGCTCGGGCCAGTTCAACGATGCGGGCGCCCGGGACGAACGTTACTCCAGCGATTACGTTTTGCTGGAGTACCTCGAGGGGCTCGCGACCGCGAAGCTGCAGGGCGACGGCGCGGACGCCTTGGCACGGGCGCGCGCGCTCGCTGGGGAGCGCTTCCGGCTGCCGGACTATGCGCCCGGCGCCAACGTCCTGATCTTCGCGGAGTACGGCTATGGTCCGCGGAAGGTCGCCGCCGGTCCGTACGGCGAGCAGTTGCGTTTTCAGATCCAGGATTCCCCATCCCGTTCGGCGCGGCTGGTGCTGCACGAGGGCCGCACCGTCGTGCCCCTGCCGCCTTACGACGACCTCGGTTTCCAGGCCACGACGCGCGGGGGTCGGGTGATGGACCACATCCTCGGCCGTAAGGCGGTGTTCAAAGCCGCGACCGATGCGGCGGCCGACGTGGCCCTAGCCGGCAGCGTGATCGCGGCCGATCAGGCGCACCGGCGGGAGCACCGAGGGAAGGACGGCAGTGGCGCGGAGGCGGCGGCGGTGGGTCTCGGGGTGCTCGGGGTGCTGGGT
>JBEDEF010000012.1:0-3059 GCA_041175845.1 Verrucomicrobiota bacterium | reverse complement strand
CCCCTGCCCCGCGCGCGCACGCCCTCCATTCTCTTCCGCGGCTCGCTGGGTGGCTGCTCATGGTGCTGACGGCAGCGAGCGCGATTGCGCAGACCAGCCCGGCACTCATCGAAGGCCGCATCGTAAACGCCCGCACCGGGGAATTCCTCGAGGGCGCGCGCGTCCGGCTCGGCACCGCCGGCGCGGAAGCGTTCTCCGATTCCGGCGGCTTTTACCAGCTCGCGCCCGTGCCCGCCGGGCCGCAGCAGGTCTCCGTCTTCTACACCGGCCTGCCGCCCCTCACCCTGCAGGTGCAGGTGACCGCGGGTCAGCCGGCGCGGCTCGACGTTTCCCTCGGCGCGAGCGCGGTGCAGCTCGACGCGTTCCGGGTGGCGACCAGCCGGGAGATGGACGCCTCCGCTCTGGCGATCAACGAGCAGCGCTTCGCCTCGAACATCAAGAACGTGCTCTCGACGGAGGAATTCGGGAACGTGGCCGAGGGTAACGTCGCCGAGTTCCTGAAGTTCCTGCCGGGCGTGACCATCGACTACACCGGGGGCAACGCCCGCGAGATCTCCATCAACGGCGTGCCCGCGGACAACGTGCCGGTCACGCTCGACGGCTTCAGCATCGCCTCCGCGCCCGGCGCCGCCACGGGGCGCAGCGTGCAATCGGACATGATCTCGATCAATAACCTCTCCCGCATCGAGATCGCCTACTCCCCCACCCCCGAGTCGCAGGGCTCCGCCCTGGCCGGTTCGGTGAACATGGTGCCGCGCAGCGCCTTCGAGCGCGCCCGGCCGGTGCTGAACGCGAGCGTGTATTTCATCCTGCGGGACAACGCCCGCGACTTCCACAAGGTCCCCGGCCCGAAGCCCAGTCCCACGCGCAACGTGCATCCCGGGTTCGACTTCTCGTACGTCGCCCCGGTCAACGCCCGCTTCGGCTACACCCTGTCCGCCGGGATCTCGACCAACTACTCGCCCCAGGACAACTCGACCATGACCTGGCGCGGCGTCCAGTCCGCCACCAACGGCACCACCTTCCCCCACACCACGCCGGGCAATCCCTACCTCTCGCAGTACCTGATCCAGGACGCGCCCAAGGT
This sequence comes from Verrucomicrobiota bacterium, assembly GCA_041175845.1. Classification (GTDB taxonomy): domain Bacteria; phylum Verrucomicrobiota; class Verrucomicrobiia; order Opitutales; family Opitutaceae; genus ER46. Next base: position 1,972 of record JBEDEF010000012.1, on the reverse strand, counting down.
GACCACCCGCCGCTCCGTCGGGATCAGCCTGGACTACAAGCTGACCCCGCGCGACCGCCTCACCCTCGGCTTCCAGTATTCCTCCTTCGACGGGCAGTACATCGTCTCGAACGTGACCTTCAACGTCGGCGCCGTGGCTCCCGGGGCCTTCAGCCTCGACCAGACCCGCGGCACCCCCGGGGCCGGCGTGCTCACCTCCGCGCACCAGGAGCGAAACCGCTTCAACCGGACCCGGATGCCGACGATTGTCTGGCGCCACGACGGGCCAGTCTGGCGCGGCGACCTCGGCTTCGGCTACTCGCTGCAGGACGACGGCAATCCCGACCTGCGCCAGGGTTATTTCCGCAACGTCACCCTGCAGCGCGCGAACGTGACGATCGACTTCAACCGGATCTTCTACCTGCGCCCGGGGGAGATCGCCGTGCGGGACGGCGCAACCGGCCAGCCGGTGGACCCCTACGCGCTGGGGAGCTACGCGCTCGTCTCCACCACGACGCAGGATGACGTGAACATCGACCGCCAGCGCTCGGCCTACGGCAGCCTGCGCCGCGCCTTCGCCACGCGCCTGCCGTTCGCCCTCAAGGCGGGCTTCGACCTGCGCCAGAGCATGCGGGACCTCCGGGGCGGCACGGGCACCTTCAACTACGTGGGCCGCGACGGCCGCGGCAGCACGGCGCCGACGGGCGACGACTCCCCCCTGCCGTTCTTCGATCCCATCTATTCGCAGCGCATTTTGCCGTTCGGTTTCCCGCGTCTGGATACCCTGAGCAACCGCAAGGTGTACGAGCACTGGGTGGCGAATCCGGGCCAGTTCACCCAGAACGCCAACACCGTCTACCGGAACCAGGTCGCGGCCTCGCGGCGTTCCGAGGAGCTGATTTCCTCCCTTTACCTGCGCGGTGACCTCGGCCTGCTCGAGAACCGGCTTAAGCTCGTGGGCGGACTCCGAGCGGAACAGACCAACGTGACCGGCGAGGGCCCGCTGAGCGACCCGACCCTCAACTACCAGCGGGATAGCCGGGACCAGATCCTCCGCGGGGCCAACGGCGCGCCCCTGCTCATCGTCCCCACGACCAACGCCCTCGGCGTCTCCCAGCTGACCTACCTCGACCGGGGGGCCCGCTCCGAAAAGGAGTACCTCCGCTACTTCCCGAGCATTAACGCGAGCTACAACCTGCAGGAGAACCTCATCGCCCGCGCCTCGTATTACCATTCGGTCGGCCGGCCCAACTTCATCCAGTACTCGGGCGGGTTCACGCTGCCCGACACCAGCAACCCGCCGACCGCCGGCAACCGGATCACGCTGAACAACGCCGCGATCAAGGCGTGGAGCGCGCGGACCGTGAACGTCCGCCTCGAACGGTATTTCGAGGGCGTGGGCCAGATCTCCCTCGGCGCCTTCCGCCGCACGATCGACGATTTCTTCGGCGCCACGGTCTTCGCCCCGACGCCCGAGTTCCTCGCCCTCTACGGCCTCGATCCCGCGGAGTACGGCCCCTACGACGTCGCCACCCAGTACAACGTGCCGGGCGTCGTCCGCACCGAGGGCCTCGACTTTAGCTACAAGCAGGCCCTCACCTTCTTGCCGCCGTGGGCGCGCGGGGTGCAGGTATTCGCCAACGGCAGCGCCCAGCGCGTCCTGGGCGACGAGACCATCTCCTTCTCCGGCTTCGTGCCCCGCAGCGCCAGCTGGGGCGTGAGCCTGACCCGCCCCCGCTACAACGTCCGCGTGAACTGGAACTACCGCGGCCTCGCGCGGAACAACCGCCTGAACGGCGCGAGCATCGAGCCCGGCACCTTCAACTGGACCTCCAAGCGGCTCTACGTCGACGTGGTCGGCGAGGTTCAGCTGCGCGGTCGGATCGCCCTGTTCTACAATTTCCGCAACATCGGCGACGCCACCGAGGACGTGAAGATCTACGGCCCGAGCACGCCGTCGGTCGCCCGGTTCCGGCAGCGCATCGACTACGCC
>JBEDEF010000011.1:0-2921 GCA_041175845.1 Verrucomicrobiota bacterium | reverse complement strand
GGGGCGTGTTCCCCCACCGCGACGAGGACAAGGGCGATTACCAGGTGGCCAGCTGGGCCATCGAGCAGCTCCGCCAGTCTCCCCGCGACCAGCCCTTCTTCCTCGCCGCCGGCTTCTTTCTGCCGCACGTGCCCATCTATGCCACCCAGAAGTGGTTCGACCTGTACCCGGATGACGACAGCGTCCTGCCGAAAATCCTCGAAGATGACCGCGCCGACACCCCGCGCTTCTCCTGGTATCTCCACTGGAACCTGCCCGAACCCCGCCTGAAGTGGGTCCGCGACAACCAGCAATGGCGCAACTTGGTGCGCGCCTACCTTGCCTGCACCAGCTTCGTCGACGCGCAGATCGGCCGCGTCCTCACCGCCCTCCAAGAGCAGGGCCTCGCGGAGAACACGATCGTCGTGGTCTGGGGCGACCACGGCTGGCACCTCGGTGAGAAGGGCATCACCGGCAAGAACACGCTCTGGGACAACGGCACCCGCGTGCCCCTGATCTTCGCCGGGCCCGGAGTTTCCCCGGGCGGCCGCTCCCGCCAGCCCGCCGAGCTGATGGACATCTACCCCACGCTGGTTGAACTCTGCGGCCTGACGCCGCGTTCCGACCTCGAGGGGCTCAGCCTCGCCCCCCAGCTCAAAGATGCCGCCGCGAAGCGTGCCCGCCCGGCGATCACCAGCCACAACCAAGGTAACCACGGGGTCCGCAGCGAGCGTTGGCGCTACATCCGCTACGCGGACGGCTCGGAGGAACTCTACGATCACGACACCGATCCGCGCGCCTGGACCAACCTGATCGGCCGCCCGGAACACGCCGCGGTGGTCGCCGAACACCGCCGCTGGCTACCCCGCATCGACCTGCCCCCCGCGGCGGGCAGCGCCAGCCGGGTGCTGACCTACGACCCGCGCACCGACGAAGCCGTCTGGGAGGGGAAGACCGTGCGCCGCGGCGACGCGATTCCAGACTAAGCCGGCACCCGGCTACGGGCCCTTTTTCTTCTTCGCCGCCTGCGCCGCCGCCTCAGCCGCCGCACCTCCCGGACCATAGCTGCCCCGGTCCGCGAGGAGCCGGCCCTCCACCGCCAGGGCCTGCTGGTCTCTTTGCTCCCGCATCCAAACCTCGAGCTCCCCTCGCAAGGCGAGCAGGCGGCCATGGTACCGCGGATCCGCCGCCAGATTAAGCTGTTCCGCGGGGTCGGCCGCGAGGTCGTAAAGCTCCTCCGCAGGACGCCGGTGGTAACGCGTCAACACCGCCGCCGCCCCAGGATCGCGGCCCGCCGCTTCTTCCCAAGTGGCGAAGAAGTCCCGTTGGCCGAGGCGCCCACCGACCAGGTCGATGTGGGTGGTGAACGCGAACTCCGGCCGCAGGTTGCGGATGTATTTCCAGCGTTCGTCGCGCACCGCCCGCGCCGGGTAGACGTTCATCCGCCCGTCGTTGCTGTGGGTGGTGAAGATCCGCTCGCGGTGCCGGGCCGTCGCGCCCGTCAGAACCGGCAGAAACGAACGTCCATCAAGTTCCTCCGGCGGCTGCCCGCCCGCAGCTTCTAGCAGGGTGGGCAGCAGATCCACCCAGCTCACCATCGCGTCGGTGCGCGTCCCCGGCCGGATGCGCCCCGGCCACGAGACGATCAGCGGCACGCAGACGCCCGCCTCGTAGAGGTTCCACTTGCCGAAGGGCCACTGCGCCCCGTGGTCCGCCGTGAACAGGATAAGCGGGTCCGGCGCCAGGTGCTCTCGCACCGCCGCCAGAATCTCGCCCAGTTGGTCGTCGCCCCGGGTGACCGCCGCGGCGTACCGCGCCCGCCATGCGCGGGTACGCGGGGTGTCGATGCTACCCGCCGGAAGCGGCAGCTGCATGGGATCGTACTCCGGCGCCTCCTCCGGCCAGGGGACGTGCGGCCAATGGCTGCCCACCATCAGGCAAAGGGGTTTCGCCCCCACGCGCGGGCGACGGCGCAGGAAGTCGATTGCCGCCGTGATGCCCGCGTGGTCGTGGAGCACGTCATGGCCGTGCGCGTCAAACCCGTATTCCTTGGCCTGCCGGTAATGGGAGACCTTGCCGAAGGCCACGACCTCGTAGCCCAGCTGCTGGAAGTAGGCGGGCCATTTACGCAGCTCCGCCCGCGGCCGGCTGTGGTTCGCCTCCGCCCCGTTGCGCGCCGGCATCCGCCCCGTCAGCAGCGCGGCCCGGCTCGGAGCGCAGCTCGGGGAGACCACATAGGCGCGCGTGAAGGTGAGCCCGCCGTCCGCCAGCCGCTGCAGTTGCGGGGTTCGAATACCCCCGCCCCCGTAGGGCGAGACGTCGCCCTGGCTTTGGTCATCCGTCAGGAACACGACGAGGTCCGGCCGCGCGGTCGGAGCCGCGGTCACCACCGCCAGTGGCAGGAGCAAGAGGGCCAGCAGACTCGGGAAAGACATCGTCGGAAGAAGACCGGCCAAATCTCTCAGCCTCGGCTGCGGCCCGCGGCGATCAGCTGATCCAGTCGCGCCTTGAGGCGCTCGGTGACCTCGGGGTGCGCCGCACTCACGTCGCGCGCCTCGCCTGGATCGGTCTCGAGGTCGAACAGCTGAAACTGCGGGACCGGGGCCCGCCCGAGACTGCGCTCGACCACGGTATGGTAGGCGGAGCGGGAGTCGTGCCGGACGAGTTTCCATCGCCCCTCGCGGAAGCCATAGTTGCCCGCCTGCCCGTTGTCCTGCTGGATCAGGTGATCCCGCCCGACTGCGCCGGCGCGGCCGAGCAGCGCGTGCGAAAGATCGAAACTATCCGGGAACGCGCCCGCCGGGACGTTCGCCCCCGCGAGCGCCGCCAAGGTCGCGGGCAGGTCGATGGTGCAGACGACCGCATCGCTCACGCCGGGCCGGATCCGGCCCTTCCAGCGGGCGATGAACGGGGTGCGGGTCCCGCCCTCGTACACGCTATAC
>JBEDEF010000010.1:0-2933 GCA_041175845.1 Verrucomicrobiota bacterium | reverse complement strand
GGCGGCGCCTTGCGGCGCCGCCTGGGGATGACGACCGGGAGGTCGGATTAGAACTTGAGCGTGTTCCGGAAGATCCAGTTCCGGGCCGGGGACATCGCGAACGAGCCCTCGGAGTACTTCTCGTCGGTCACGTTGTAGAGACCGAAGTTCGTGTTGATCCGGTAACCCAGGATGTTCCAGGGGTAGGCGAGCGTCAGGTCATACACCACGTAGTCGCCGGCCTGGTAACCGCCCGCGAGGGGGTTCCAGTCGACGGAGCGGGAGACGACCGTCTCGGAGGAGTAGCGCATGCCGAGGCCGACGTTAAGACCGCGGGCGACGCCGCCGATGCCGTCGGTGAACGTGTACTTGCCGAACACGTTGAGGCGGTACTCGGGGACGTTCTCGATGCGCGCGTTGTAGTAGATGTCGGACGCGACCTTGCCGGCGGGCGCGAGGGCGTTGTACGCGGTCGTGCCGGGGGCGGCGCGGGTCTTGTCGTACACCGTCTTCGCGGTCCACAGCCAGGAGCCGTTGACGACAGCCTGGAAGTTACGGCGGGGGGTCCAGATGACTTCGGCCTCGCCACCCTCAATGCGGTTGAGGAGGTCGGTCGTGCGCCAGCGGAGCAGGCGCTGGAGGCGGTAGGGGGAGCCGACGGCGAAGAGGTCGGTGCTGAAGTTCAGCGGCTCCTCGAGGTTCGACTGCTTCGCGCCGTCGTCGAGCATCTGGTTCTCGCGCTCGCCGCGGAAGAACGAGAGCGTGCCGACGAGCTGGCCGTTGAGCTGGGACAGCTTGGCGCCGATTTCCCAGTTCATACCCTGCTCGTTCTTGAGCAGGTCGAACACGCCGCGGCCGGTGAGGATGTCGCGGAACTGCTGCAGCGACGTGACCGTCTGACCGAGGTAGCGGAAGGACTGGCCAGGGGTGCCGCCGAAGCCGGTGCGGCGGGCTTCATCGAACCAGAGGGCTTCGTCACCCGCGAAGATGCCCGAGATACGGCCGTTGTTGAACTTGAACGTCTTCGAGTTCGAGGCGTAGATGCTCAGCTCCTTGGTGACCGCGAACGAGAGGCCGCCCATCCAGGAACTGCCCTTGGTGTCGGTGTACAGGCCGCGCTGGTAGCTGATCGAGTGGCCCCAGACGTTCTCAGGATAGAGGGTCGGGTTCAGGTGCATATCCGGGAAGTAGATGAACCACGGATAGTTGTTGGGCTGGTACTGGCCGCGCTGCCAATTGCGCTCCTCGCGGTAACCCGCGAGCAGGGTCAGACGGTCCTTGAACGCGGTCGCCTGCCAGTTGAGGTAGAGGGACTCGGTCTTGGACTTGTAGCCGTCGAGGGCGTTGCGGTCGTCCTGATGGTAGACGTTGATGTCCGGGTAGATCTCGAAGCCCGGGTCGAAGTTCGAGTAGATCTGGCGGACGGGCTTGATGGCGCCGGCGCGGTCGCGGATGACCTGATTGACCGGGACGCCGCCGTGGTTGTACAGGGCGACGTTGGTGCCGCGGTAGTCCGGGTTGGACGTGGTATTGCGGGCGCCCGGAAGGAAGGCCCACTGCACGTCGCCGAAGGCCTGGCCGCCGAGGAACTGCTGGTAGGGGCTCACGCGCTGGAAGCCGCCGAGCAGCTTGTTCTTCACCCCGAAGAGCTCGAACTTGGCGACCGCGTCGAGGTTGTGCGTTTGGGCGTAGCGGTAGTAACCGGAGAGGTTACCGGTGATCATATTCCAGTTCACACCGTTGGCGTAGGGCAGGATGAGGGCGCCGCCCTGGCCGACCGAGTAGTTCTCGGACTTCTCGTTCAGGAAGTTGTAGCGGACGTCGAGCCAGCTGAAGGGCGTGAGGTCCACGGTGACCGAGAGGTTATCGATCGTGTTGCGGAAGTGCGCGCCACGGCTGGTGTAGTTGAACGCCTCGTCCTTCACCCACTGGCCGGCGGCGTTGGTGACGTAGGCGCCGCGCTCGACGCTGGTGTAGGCGGGGAGCGACCAGTTGTTCGTGGCGATACGCTTGTTGTTGATGAACGTCGCGTAGGCCAGAGTCGGGGTGCTCGTGTTCTGGATCACGTTCGCGGTCAGGCCGTTGCCGGCGTTGGCGATGATCGTGTTGGCGAGGGTGGCGGTGGAGGAGTTGTACCGGCCGGTGGTGGCGGCTTCCTTCCAGCCCGCGAAGTCGCTGTAGATCCAGTCATAGTCGTTCCAGCTGAACTTCTCGCGCAGGAACTCGGCCTCGGCGGTGATCTTCACCTTGCCGCTGTCGAACGGGATGAGCGAGATCGAGGGGGTGACCGTGTTGGCGCGGCGATACTCGAAGCGGCGCTCACCTTGGGTATCCTCCCAGCCGCCGATGATGCGGAGGGCGGCCTTCTTCCCGAGGGTCTGGTTCTGGTCGATCATCACCCGGTGGCCCGAGTTGCTGTTCACGTAGTAGTCGACGTCGGTCTTGTTGCCCGAGAAGTCCGGCTGCTTCGTGATGTAGTTGATGACGCCGCCGGGGTAGCCCTGGCCGAAGAAGACGGCGGCGGGGCCCTTGACGACCTCGACGCGGTCGATCGTCTCGAGGTTGTAGGAGGTGTAGCGGAACACGCCGTTGCGCATCAGGCTGTTCACCACGAAGCCGCGCATGGTGAAGGTGCCCTGCGGGGTGGCGGAGTTGGCCGGCACGCGCATCGCGAAGCGGGTGTCACCCGAGGCGGAGGCGGAGTAGCGGAACAGATCGGTCAGGGAGCGCGCGTTGGTGTCGTCGAGGAACTCGCGGGAGATCACCTGCAGGTGCAGGGGGATGTTCTGGATCTCCATGTTGATCTTCGTGGCCGTAGCCGCGTTCGTCTTGAGGTAGCCGTAGTCGCGCGCGGACTTGACCTCGAAGGCGCTCAGGGCGGTCACCCCCTCGTCGGTCCGGAGACCGGCGGCGGGGGCGGCGACGGGAGCGGCGGCGGCCGGACGGGCCGCGGG
>JBEDEF010000009.1:0-3172 GCA_041175845.1 Verrucomicrobiota bacterium | reverse complement strand
CGCCCCGGCCTCGCGCCAAAGCGTCCGCCCCCGCCGCAAGTCTCCCCCAACCTCAATCGTTCCTCCCCTATGAACCACTGGACCCGCAAGGAATTCCTCAAGACCTCCCTCGCCGGCGGTGCCGCGCTCGCCGGCACCCGGCTCTACGGCCAGACCGCGCCCGCCGCGGGCAGCGCCAACGGCGACCTCCGCGTCGCCGTCGTCGGCCTCCGCTCCCAGGGCCGCGGCCACATGATGGACCACGCCACCAAGCTGAAAGGCTCCCGGCTGGTTGCCATCTGCGACGTCGACTCCGAGGTGCTCGCCCGCCGCAAGGACGATTGTGAGAAGGCAGGGGTGAAGCCGGCGACCTTCGCCGACTACCGCAAGCTGCTGGAGAGCAAAGATATCGACGCCGTCGTCCTCGCCACGCCCAACCACCTGCACTCGCTGCAGACGATCTGGGCCCTCCAAGCCGGCAAGGATGTGTACGTCGAGAAGCCGCTTTCCCACAACGTCTGGGAAGGCCGCCAGGCGGTCGAGGCGGCCCGCAAGCACACGAAGAACATCGTTTTCGCGGGCACGCAGAACCGGTCCTCGGAGGACATTTACGACGCCATCGACTTCGTGAAGTCCGGCCAGATCGGTCGCATCCTCTGGGCCCGCGGCCTCTGCTACAAGACCCGCGACAGCATCGGCCAGACCCAGGGCGCCCAGAAGGTGCCGGACTCGATCAATTACGACCTCTGGACCGGCCCCGCCGACCTGACCCCGCCCCGCCGCAACTCTAAGTCCAACGGCACCGTGCACTACGACTGGCACTGGTTCTGGAACTACGGCGGCGGCGATATCACCAACCAGGGCATCCACCAGATGGATGTCGCCCGCTGGTTCCTCGGTGAGCCCGGCCTGCCCCCGACCGTGATGAGCTTCGGCGGCCGCTTCGGCTACCGCGACGACGCCGAGACGCCCAACACGCTCATCTCCGTCTTCGGTTACGCCAAGGCCCCGCTGATCTTCGAGGTCCGCGGTCTCCCGATGAAGGCCGGGATGCGCGCGATGGACAAGTACCTCGGCACTGACGTCGGCGTGGTGGTGCAGTGCGAGAAGGGCTACGTGACCATCGGCTCCAACGGCGGAGCCCTGATCTACGGCAACGACAAGAAGATCCTCCAGAAGTTTGCCAAGAACACCCTCGGCCAGCACCGCGCCAACTTCGTCAAGGCCGCCCAGACCCGGAAGGTCGTCCACGGCCTCATCGAGGAGTGCCACTACTCCTCCGCGCTCTGCCACCTCGGCAACGTCTCCTACCTGCTCGGCGCCGAGAAGACCAACGCCCAGCTCGCGGAGGCCATCAAGGCCGACAAGAACGCCACGGATTCGCTCAACCGGACGCTCGAGCACCTGAAGGCCAACAACGTGGACACCGCCGGCACCAAGACGGTCGTTGGTCCGCAGCTGTTCCTCGATCCGAAGTCGGAAATGTTCAAGGGGCCCGACGCCACTATTGCGGCGGCGGCCAACAAGAACCCGCTCCTGAAGCGCGAGGGCCGCGGCGCCTTCAAGATCCCGACGTTCGCCCGCGCCTGAGCGCTGGTTTGTCGGTAACCAACGCCCGGTTCCCCGCGGGGAACCGGGCGTTTGCCTTTCCGGGGCGGCCGGATCAATCCCCGGCCTTGGCCTTCTTCTTGCCCTTGCCGGCGTCGCCCGGCAACGGCCCGGAGAAGGGCGGACGCTCGAAGGTGAGGCCGTCGCCGGTCACGCGCGGATCGCCTGCGGCGGTGAGCTCCCGCATCAGCCGCGCGGCGAGCTCGGCCTTGGCGGCCGCGTGGGCCGGATCGGCGGCGACGTTGCGCGTCTGGTCGGGATCGCGGCGCAGGTCGTAGAGTTCCTCCGCGGGCCGCGGACCGAAGGCGTGGTCGAAGTGCCACTTCCACTTCGGGTCGTCACGGTGGCGGATCAGCCACGCCTTGGTCGGGCTGCCGTCCATGTCGGCGTAGCCCACGCGGGTCTCCTCGGCGAGCTGGTTGCCCGCCAGCACCTCCGCCTTCAGGGCGTCCTTGGCGTCGCCCATCGGCATCCGGTCCGCGGCGAAGTTGCGGATGTAGACGTAGTCCTTGGTGCGCAGGGCGCGCATCGGGTAGGGGAGGTAGCCCTCGCGGGCGTTCTCCACGTGCCGTTCCCGCCCGGTGATCACCCAGGTGCGGGTCGGATCGACCTGGCCCTCGCGGTCGGACCGCAGGACGGGGAGAAGGGAGCGGCCGTAGAGGCCCGACGGGGGCGTCACCCCGCCGATCTCCATGAACGTGGGGGCGAGGTCGGGCAGGCAGACGAAGTCATCCACCACGCGGCCGGGGCGGGCGCCGGGCACGCGGGCGATGAGCGACACCGCGGTGCCGTGGTCGTACAGGTTGCACTTACCCGAGGGGACGCCGGGCATGCCGTGGTCGCCGCTCACGATGATGAGCGTGCGCTCCAGCTCGCCGGTGGCCTCGAGGCGTTCGCGGAGCACCCCAAGGTAGGCGTCGACCGCCTGGCACTCCCCGAGGTAGTCGGCGACGTCCTCGCGCACCTCGGGCACATCGGGGAGGAAGGCGGGCAGGCGGCCGCGGAGGCGCTCCGGGTCGATGCCCCAGAGGGCGAGCCCGGAGCCGCGGACCCACTTGCGGTGCGTGGTGGTGGTGCCGAAGAAGTAGTGCCAGGGCTGGCCCGGCTTCCGGTCGGCGAGGAAGGCGTCGAAGTTACCCCGCACCTGGGCGAGGAGCTCGGCGCGGGCGGCGGCCACCGTCTGGCCGCGGGCGACGCGGGCGGTGACCTCCTCCGAGTAATTGTTGGGCGCGCGTCCGGCCTGCTCGTAGGCGTGCCGCTGCTCGCCGAAGGGGGCGTCGGCCGGCGTGCCCGGGCTCCACACCTTGTAGCTCTTGCCGATGTGGTAGCCGGCGTCGCGCAGCCGCAGTGGGAACGTCGGGATCGCCGGATCCCAGACGGCGCCCTGCAAGATCGCGCCGCGGCCGGTGTTGAAGAAGTAGCGGCCCGAGAGCAGGGAGCTGCGGCAGGGGGTGCAGGAGGGCGCGTTGACGAACGCGTGGCGGAAGGTGACGCCCTCGCGCGCGAGCCGGTCGACGTGCGGCGTGGTGATGACGTCGTTGACCGTGGGCCGTCCGTCCACCTTCGCGTAGGCGGAGGCGTAGCG
>JBEDEF010000008.1:0-4615 GCA_041175845.1 Verrucomicrobiota bacterium | reverse complement strand
CACGGCATCATCGGCCGCGAACTCCTCCAGGCCGCGGTGGAGGAGCGGCAGGAGGGCCGCCACGGGGATTTCCGCCCCGGCCCAGCCGCGGGTGACCAGACCGGCGGCCGGCGGGAAAAGCACGACGTGGAGCAGCACCCCGGCGTAGGCGGGATCACGCGCGTGCCCGTGCGCGTCCCAGTCCCGGGCGTCGAGATGGACCTCGATGTCTCCGGTGACGGGGGAATTCGCGCCGAAGGCGATCCGGGCGCCGAGGAAGTCGGGCCCGGCGAGGTGGTTCCAGCGTCCGGGGTCGAGGACGCGGACCGGGCAGCCGGCGGCGGTGGCGAGCGCGGCGCGCTCGAAGTCCCCGCGCCACCAGATCTTCTGCAGCAGCTTTTCCGGGAAGAGGAATCCCCCGTAGAGCCCCTGATATTCGGCGAGCGAGGCGATGGCGTGCACGGGCCGGGACGCTGGCAGCCGCCCGGGCCGGTGCACGCCGCGGGAGGCCCGGAAACGCGGGTGCGCGCGCCCGGAGAAAGCTCGACCCGGGCGGACGGATGCCCGAGTTTTCCGCGGCTGCGATCGGAGAGGTGGCAGAGTGGTCTATTGCGGAAGTCTTGAAAACTTCTGTGGGCGAAAGCTCACCGGGGGTTCGAATCCCTCCCTCTCCGCCAGCCTCCGCCAAGGCTTCGGCTGGCAGGCCGAACGCTGCGGAGGCTGCCCTCCCAGCCCCAACCAACGCACCGAGTTCCACTCCGTATAGGATCACGGGGCCGGAGGTCCGATTTGCTGGATCCGAACGAGCGGAGCGGCTTGGAAATGATGTTTCCAGACCCATTACTCGCCTCACGCTTCGGGACCTCCGCGGAATTCTACCCAGAATCCGGCTTGAGCCCGGCAACTAGCCTACCGCCCCAAATCAAAGCGGGGCGCTCCGCAATCGGGCAAAGCGTAGCCTCACTTCCGCGGAGCAAGTGCTGCGGACGTGTGATTTTCGTCTGCCGATTATCTTCGCGCGGAGACGACGAATCTTGCTCACGCATCCGGTGAACCCACGGCCTACTGGGACCGCTCCACGACTGCAGACACGAGGGAATCCCGGAAAACTAGGCATGCTCCCGCCCGATCCCGCGGTCGGGCCGGGCGGGCGACTCGGTCACTTCTTGGCGCGCTTAGCCACCTTCTTCTGCTTGGGGCTTTTCTTCGCCGGTTTCTTGGTCTGCTTACGTGCGTTTTGGGACTTGGCCATGGGATTGGTGATTGGTTTGGGACGGATCAGCGGCGCCCGGGCCGCAACTCCTCGGGACTCGCCGTCTGGTAGCTGATCTTGCGCTCCGCGATCTCGCGGAGGGCAATGTCCTCGAGCGAGAGCTTCTCCAGCGACTCGACGAGCGCACGGTTGCCCTGCCGCAGCTGCTTCACGCGTCGCGAGACGACATTGATCAGCACGTTCGGGTCGTCGATGACGCGAAGGGCGCTTTGCAGGTAATCGTTGCGCATAGGGATCGGTCGCCGGCGGGGAGAGCGGCGGGAGGCGGAAAATCCGCATCTCGTCGGACCGAGGAGAGAGACCCATCCTCGCCGTGCAGCGAGGGAATAGCGATCCCCATCGTCGCGGAAACGGCGCGGCCGGCTAACTCGTTCCCCGGGGAACGCCTTGGGTCAGAAAGAGCGCGCGTTCTGCGTGGATCTTGATGCGCCCGGAGTCGCTCCCGTCGCCGAGGATTGGAATCCAGCTGGGGCGAGGCGCGCAGGAGAATGTCGCGGGGCGGGTCGAAAGCCCACACCGCCGAATCCGCTCGCTGGCGGATGGGCGCAAACTCGCGCTCCTACGGAACCCGCCGGAGGGCGAGGCGGAAACCGAGGCCGTCGTACAGGTCGTCCGGCGCGATCTTGAACCGGTGCGAATACCTCAGGTTCCCGGCATCGCCGCTCCACCCGCCCCCGCGATAGATGCGGAACGAGCCCTCGGCCGGACCGGTGGGTTCAGTCACTCGTCCGCCCGGGAGGCTGTCCTTGAACCAGTCGTGACACCATTCGAGGACGTTGCCGTGCATGTCATGCAACCCCCAGGCGTTGGCCTGCTTGGTCCCGACCGGGTGGGTCTGCAAATCGCTGTTGGCATCGTACCACGCCATCGCGCCCGGGTCCGCGGCGTAGTCGCCGGTGTAGCCCGCCCGACAGGCATACTCCCACTCCGCCTCGGTCGGCAGGGTGAACTCGAAGCCCGCCGGCAACTTGCCGGCCGCCCGGGCGCGCTCGGTCAGTCTCCGGCAGAAGAGCATCGCCATGTCCCACGAGACGTTCTCGACGGGCAGGTCACTCCCACGGAAGCGGGAGGGATTGCTCCGCATCACAGCCTGCCACTGCGCCTGGGTGACCTCCGTCTTGCCGAGGGCGAAGTCCCGCAGGGTCACTTGGGTCAGCGGACGCTCGTCGGTGTGCCCCTGCTCGCTGCCCATGCGAAAGGTGCCGCCCCGGATCGGGACCAGCTCGAGTCCGATGGTCTCCAAGACCCAGGCCCGGCTGACCGCAATCTGGGCCAGAAATTCCTCGGGGGCCTTGGCCGCAGCGGCCGCGGCCGTCCCTGCACCCGACTCCGCGCCGGGGTTCCGCTGCGCCCAGGCCGCGTCACCGGCCAGGATGCCCAGCCCGAGCGCGATCATCGCTAGCCGGCCTCGCGAGCCCCGCCGGGCTCCCGCCTCGGGTTGCCGGCGTTGCTTCGGCCGAGCCGGATCGCTGCGGCTGCCCGGGCCGGTAGCGGCCAGATCGAGAGGCGCGCAGCGTCGGCTGAAGGCGGCCAGCGCGTCGAGCATGAGTATCGCGTCCGAGTTCTGTTTCCGGCGCGCGGCGAGGACGGGTTCGTTCATGGTGCCATCGGCATCGCGCGGGGCCGCCGAAACGGGGTCAAGCTTTTGGCGTGAACGAAGCCCGCGGTCGGCTCAGTTCCGACCGTTGGCGGAAAGGCCGTGATCGATGGCATGCGGGGGCGGCGCGCCACCGGGGCCGGTCAGGTAGTGCTCGAACCACTGGAACAGGCGCAACGAATAATCGAGCCGCGCCGCCGCCTTGCGGTTGCCGTGCTCCTCGCCCGGATACAGCACGAGCCGGACCGGCGCCTGGCCGCGCATCCGCAGGTGGCGGTAGAGCTCCCGCGACTGGCCCACGTTCACGCGCGGATCATCCTTGCCGTGCAGGATGAGCAGCGGGGTGCGCGCGTTCTCCGTGTGGCGGATGGGACTGCGCTCGAGCAGGAAGTTCCAGTCGTCCCACGGCCGCTTCCGGGCGTGAACCAGGAACTCCTCCTCCGGGATGTCGGTGGTGCCGACCTTGGAGATCTTGTTGCTGATGCCCACCATCATCACCCCGGCGGCGAACCGCTCCGAAAACCGGGTGCTGCACCACGCGGTCGCATAGCCCCCGTACGAACCGCCGGTGACGCCGACCTTGGCGGCGTCCACCAGCCCGCTCGCCACCAGGTGATCGACGGCGTCGACCAGGTCATCGAATTCCTTCCCGGCGGCATCGCCCTGGCCGAGCTTGGAGAACGCGACCCCGCGGCCGGTGCTGCCCCGGTAGTTCGGATAAAAGACCGCGAACCCCCGCGCCGCGGCGACCTGGCCGGGGTTCGAGTAACTCGTGACCCAGCCGTTGCCCACGTGGGCCTCAGGCCCGCCATGCACCGCCAAAATGAGCGGATGCCGCTGCCCCGCCCGCTCGTGGAGCGGCCGCACCAGGATTCCCTCCAGTTCCAGGCCGTCCCGCGCCCGGTGGCGCACGATCTCCTGCCGCGCGAGGCTGAACCCGGCGAGCCACGGATTGCTATCGGTGCGCCGCTGCGGAGCCGCCCCGGGCGATCCCGTGAAGAGCTCCGCCGGGTGCGCGGGCGTGTGCGCGATCCAGGCCAAGGTCGCGCCGGCGACCGCCAGGTTGCTCGCGACGCCGCCCGTCCGGGCCACCCACCGTTCCAGCACCGCGCCGGTGGCGTCGGCCCCCACCCGGCCGACGTAGGACTCCACGCCCTCGTCCGCGAGCACGGCGAGGGTCCCGGCATCCAGCCACGCGAAATCACCGGCGTCTCCCTGCCACGCGGGCGCCAGCACCGGGCGGAACGCGCCCGTGGCCGCGTCGGCCACCATCAGGCGGCCGGCGGAGGGATCGTGGCGGTCCTCTCCGGAAATGAACGCGATCCGCCGCGCGTCCGGGCTCCAGGCGAAGGCACCGAGCTTGCCGGGGTTCTCGATGCGCGCCGACACCGCGCCGGTCTCCGCCGCGATCACCCGCAGCCGCTGCTGCATCATCCCATGGTCCACGCTCGGCGTCGGCGCGACCGTCACCAGCAGCCGGTCGTCGACCGGCGACCAGCGCACGGCGCGGACCTGGCCCTCGACCCCGAGGGCGACGGGCGCGGGCTTCTCCTTCAATTCCGCGACCCAGACGCGCTGGGGCCGCCAGTCCTCCTCGTAGACCTCGGCCCGGAAACCCTTCTCGCGCAGCTTGCGGACCGCCTCGTCCTCCGCCTCGCGGGCGACGAACGCCACCCGTTTTCCATCGGGGGCGAAGCTGTAGTCCACGATGTCGGCGGCGGGCGCGAGCACCCGGCGGGCCTCGCCGCCGGCGATGGGGATCAGGT
>JBEDEF010000007.1:0-3318 GCA_041175845.1 Verrucomicrobiota bacterium | reverse complement strand
ACCATCACCTGCACCTGCTCGGCAGCGATCGCGTCGATGATCCGGCGCGTGTCGAGCGGGCTGGGCACCGTGACGACGCGGCTCCCCCGCAGAATTGGATACCAGAGCGTGACGGTGAAGCCAAAGCTGTGGAAGATCGGCAGGCAACCGAGCACCGAGGAACTCTCGGGCAAGATGGAAAGCGACGAGATCTGGGCACAGTTGGCGAGGAGGTTACGATGGGTGAGGACGACACCCTTGGGTTCGCCAGAGCTGCCGCTGGTGAAAAGCAGGCCGGCCTCCTCCCGATCGCCGGTATGGGGTAAACCGAGCAGGTTCGCGCAGACTTGATTGGGGAGCAGCCAGGCCGCGAGCAGCCAAGGTAGCATCGCCCGTCGCCCGCCCGCGGCCTCGAGCTCGGCGCGCAGGTCGAGGGTTCCCGCAGGCCAGGGAAAGGCGGGTAACTTCTCCTGCATCGCCTTCGCGGAAAGCACCGTCTCGATGCCCGCAATCCGCAAACTCGTGAGAATGGCATCCCGGCCCGCGGTGAAGTTAAGGTTCACCGGAACCTTGCCCGCCATCACCACCGCGAGATTGGCGATGAAGCCACCGGCGCCCGGCGGCAGGACGATGCCGACCCGCCGACCAGGAACCTGCGCCCGGAGGCGCCGCGAAAGGAGGGCCGCGGCGGCGTAAATCTGGGCACAGGAGAGGACCCGACGCTCCGCCGTACGATCGATAACCAAAATCCGTCCCGGCTGTTTCGTGAGCGCCCGCACCGCCTCGCGGCCGAGGTGCCGGCGGAGCATCGGCCGCTCCTGGAACGCGCGTTCGCCAAGATCGAGCAATTCGCGCCGCGCCCACTCCACCCCAGCCTGCGCCGCGGGCTGCGGCCGGCCGAACGCCACGTGGACGGGGGTCGGCAACAGGCGGGGGGATTTCCACAGGCACTTGTTGCCGGCGAAGGAGAAGACGGAACCCCAGAGGCCGTCGACGGCCGCCGCGATCACGGGCACCCCCGCCCGCGCCGCAATGACCTCGAAGCCCCGGTGCAGCCGCATCAGCTGCCCAGTCCGGGAGATGTGCCCCTCCGGGCAAACGCAGACTACCTCGCCGCGTCGCAGGGCCTCCACCGCACCGTGCATGCCCGTGCGCGGCTGACCGGCCGAAATTCCAATACAGCCCGAGCGCTCGAAACACCAATTCAGGAACCCATTCCGTCGCAACCAATGGTGGGCGACAAAACGGATCGGCCGCGGGCAGGCGAGCTGCAAGACCACCACATCGACATACGAAAGGTGATTGGCGATCAGGAGGACCCCACCTTGCGCGGGAAAGGCCTCGAGGCCAGAGGTCCGGACCCGATACAGCAGGCGCGCCACGAGATGCGCGAACAGTTCAAGGTGCAGGGGAAGGAAGGATCGGCGACGGAACATCGGCGGGCGACAAGGCTGCGGGGCTGCGGGGCTTGTTGGGGAAAGGGCCGTGGCAGGGAAGCCTTTTCTCAGGGCGCTCCCGCACCGCCCCCAGGTGCCGTGGCCAATGGGCGGTCGCGGACCGCCCGCAGATCACCCGCCAACGCCGCGAAGCCGGGGAACTCGTGTTCCAGCCGGCGGGAATCGAGTCGGTGCCGTTCCACCTCTCGCAGGGCGCAGTCCATCTCGTGCGCGAGGCTGGGCCGATCCGTCGCGTAGACCCGCAGCTTCAATTCGGCCCGGCTATAGGGACGTGTCCCCCGCGCGTTGCCTTCGATCCAAGCCTCCTCGGTCACCGCCGGATCCCGACCGCACAGATACCAGGCCTCGATCGCCGGCACTGCCACCCCCACGGCGCGCAACAAACGCTCCCGGCCCCGCGCCGGCGGCAGTTTCTTCGTGGTTTGCCGGTATACCGCCCGCAGCTGGCACATCCGGCAAAGCGGATGGAAGTACCCCGGGCGCTCGTGCGCAGCCGCATGGACCACCGAGTCATCCGCATCCACCGTCACGACAAGCGCATCCGCGTCGGTGTTGAAGTGAAGGTGGCGAATCACCGCGGGCAGCAGTTGAGCGACGTTGGGCCACCCCCGCGCCCGGAACCCAGGTGCGATGAAACGCGGGCGCTCGCGCAGCACCCCCGTGACCAGTTCCCGTAACGCCGCCTCGTCCGCTGGGGACTCGCTCAAAAGGGCGACGTTCATCGCTCCTCCGGCACGCCGCCGAGGATCCCACTGTACCACATCTCCCCCAACGATCCTTCCCGCAGCAGCTCCGGGAGGTCGGGGCGGTCCGCCAACCGTTCGAAAGTGGCCGCGCGGCCGCACTTCTGCGAGATGATCACTTCCTCCGGATGATCCCGGAACAGGTCGATGAAGTACGGGGAATGGGTCGTCGCAATCACCTGCACCCCCTGGCGACCCGCGTCCGCCGGCGGATGACTGAGCCGGTAAAGCACATCGCGCACCTCCCGGAACATCCGCGGATGCACGCCGCGATCCACCTCCTCCAGACAGAGGATGCGCGGCGGATCTGGGTCAAAAGCCAACGCCAGGAGTGCAACCACGTAGAGCGTGCCTTGGGATAACTCCTCGGCGCCGAGCAATTCACCGCAGTCCGCCAGCCGCAGACCGAACGTGAGCCCGCCGGCCCGCGACGGACCAGCCTCCAACGCGGAAAATTCCGGCAGCAGGCGGAGTAATTCTCCCTGGAGCGCCGCGTAAGCGGACGGCGCCTGCGCCCTGAGTTGCACCAAGACCGCCGCGAGGTTGGCTCCGTCCGCGGCTAGTTCCGCCCCGTCGCCCGGTGGGCACGGACGCGTCATCGCCTCGTGCTCCAGCGCATAGCCCCGG
This sequence comes from Verrucomicrobiota bacterium, assembly GCA_041175845.1. Classification (GTDB taxonomy): domain Bacteria; phylum Verrucomicrobiota; class Verrucomicrobiia; order Opitutales; family Opitutaceae; genus ER46. The sequence continues at coordinate 512 of JBEDEF010000007.1, read as the reverse complement.
ACCGTCGCCAGGCCGGCACGGAGCGCAGGCCACGCCGCCGATCCCTCCGGCTCCACCCGCAGGAAGTCGCAGTGCCCCTCGCCCGCACAGCCCAGGGTGGCGCTGACTTCGGTGTGCGGGGCCGCGAATCCGAAGCGAATTTCCGGTCCCTCACCGCGTTGCACCGTCTCGGCCCCCGCCACCGGCAGCGCCGCCAGCCGCCGCAAGGTGAGAATCGACTCGATCAGACTCGTCTTCCCGCTGCCGTTCGGACCGATGATCAAGTTGAAGGGCTGGAGCTCGATACGCGTCTGCCGCAGGGCCTTGAAGCGATGAAAGGCAATGGACGCGATCACCCGGGCAGCTTGGGCCACGCTCCCGCGTTGGCAACGTCCCGATTACTTCGACCGGCGGAGACGATTTAACCATTCGGCCGCCCGCTCCGCGATCGGATTCCGCTCCAAGGCCAGCGCGGCGAGACGCACGTTCAGATCGCTCGCGTCCGGCCGGGCTAGCGTACCTCGCACCCGGAG
>JBEDEF010000006.1:0-5281 GCA_041175845.1 Verrucomicrobiota bacterium | reverse complement strand
ATCTTCCCGGCCGACGGTCGACCGGAAACGGGTGCTGCTGCTGCTGGCCTATCGAGTCTGAATCCCAGGAAGTCGCTGCGAAACCGCGAACCTTTCACTGACGCGAATCAAACTTTCGACTGCAGGCTGTCGCTGACAGGGCGGACAAAGGCTGGTTCAAGCCGGGGCGCAAGCCCGGGTTTGGGTTTTCGCGCGATTACGCCACAGGCGCGTTGCCTGCACGGCACGGTGGGGCTGGCGCCAAGGCCGGCAGCCCCGCGGCGGAATTCCCCGTCCCGGGTCAGCCTCGGCGCCAGCGGGGCTGAGGCAGCGCGGCGTTCCGCGCAGCTGCTCGGACCCGGGTAAAAGGAGGGGGCGGTCGTCGCCTAGCTCGGGAACGTGGCCGTTTTGACCTGACGCTTGGCCCGCCGCCCCCTTTTCAGTTCGGCAACGCGACTTGCCGGCGCAAGCTGGCGGTACCCCCATGCCCTTCCGTCGCCTTGCCCTGCTGCTGCCACTTTGCGGCGTTCTGCTTCCCGCCCAGCCGGCAACTCCGGTCGCGACGCTCCTCGAGGTGCGCACGATCACGCCGCGGGAAGAGCCGTACGCCGGCTGGCCCACCGTGGTCCGGCGCGCCAACGGGGACCTCTGGACCGTCTGGTCGGGCGGGCGTGACGCCCACGTCTGCCCCATGGGCCAGGTCCGCGCGATGACCTCCCGCGATGGCGGCGCCAACTGGACCTACCCGCGGGTGCTCCTGGACACCGCCCTCGACGACCGCGACGCCGGCGTGGTGGAGACGGCACGGGGCACGCTGCTCGTCACCACGTTCACCTCGCTCGCCTACGAACCTTTCCTGAAGCGCGCCCAGGCGATGACCGACTTCAAGACCGGGGGTTGGAACGCCCAGCCGATGCCCGCCGAGCAGCTCGCCCGCTGGACCGCGACGCACGCCCGCCTCGATGATGCGACCCGTCAGGCCGAACTCGGGCAATGGGTCATCCGCTCCACTGATGGTGGGCTCACGTGGTCCGCCCGCATCCCCACGGTCGTGAACAGCCCGCACGGGCCGATCCGCCTCCGCGATGGGCGCCTGCTCTATCCGGGCAAGGAGCTTTGGACTGCCGCCAAGCGCATTGGCGCGGCCGAATCGTCCGATGACGGACTGACCTGGCGGTGGCTGGCCGAGATCCCCGCCCGACCGGGCGACGACCCCACCACCGGTTATCACGAGCTTCACGGGGTGGAGACCGACGACGGCCGCATCGTGGTCCAGATCCGTAACCACAACTCGGCGCACAAGGGCGAAACGCTGCAGTGTGAATCCGCCGACGGCGGCCGTACCTGGAGCGTGCCGGCGGCGATCGGCGTGTGGGGCCTGCCCTCGCACCTCCTGCGGCTGCGGGATGGCCGGCTCCTGATGACCTACGGCCACCGCCGTGCTCCGTGGGGCAATCAGGCGCGCGCCAGCGCGGACCACGGCCGCACCTGGAGCGCGCCGATCCTCCTTTCCGGCGAGGGTGGGGCGCGCGACCTCGGCTACCCGTCGACCGTGCAACTGGAGGACGGATCCCTGCTCTCCGTCTGGTACGAGAAGCTGCCGGAGGCCGCGGTCGCCGTGTTGCGTCAGGCCCGTTGGCGGCTCAACTGACCGTCATCAATGAACCTCCTGCGCTGGCTTCCCGCCTTTCTCCTGACGCTTCCCGGCTGGGCGGCCGAGCCGTTGCTCCTGCCGGTCGCCGGGACGACGCTGTCCCTGCAGGTGCCCGCTCAGGCGGCCCCCGGCCGGCCGTGGCTATGGGTGGGGGAATTCGCCGGGCACCTGAAGAACCTCGAACAGGGGCTGCTGGCCCGCGGCTGGCATGTCGCCTACGTGAAGGCCAGCAACCGCTTCGGTTCGCCGCAGGCGATGGCGATCTGGGAGGAGGCCTACGCCGAGTTGCACGGCCGGCGGGGACTCGCCGCCCGGCCGGCGCTGCTGGGCATCTCGCGCGGCGGTTTATACGTGAATGCGTGGGCCCGGCGGCATCCGGACAAGGTGTCCGTGCTGTACCTCGACAATGGCGTGTGCGACGTCCGCTCGTGGCCCGGTGGTTTTCCGCTGCGGGCGCAGGGTAAGGGGAGCCCGAAGGACTGGAAGCTGGTGCTCGCGGAGTTCGGCTTTCCGGACGAGGCGGCGGCGCTGGCGCACGCGGTTCGGCCGGCGGAGGGCCTGGAGACGGCCATCGCGGCAGGGGTTACCCTGATTTCCGTCCACGGCACGGCGGACCGGGTGGTGCCGTATGAAGACAATGCGGCCCTGCTCGTGGAGCTCTGGCGGGCCCGCGGCGGGCGGGTGCACGTCTTCCCGAAGGAGGGTGGGGATCATCATCCACACGGGTTGCCGGAGATTGGACCGCTCCTCGAACTTTTGGTGGCGAGCGTGCGCTGAGCGGGGGGGCTCCGGGAGGCTACGCAGGCTTTTCCGCACCGCTTTCCCATACGCAACCGTTCTTCGCCCAGATGGGGTGGGCTGCAGGGGGTCACGCTGAAACCTGCAACCAGCGACCCGCTCGCCTGCCGGCGTTGCGGGTTTCGCCCGGAATTCCGTCGATGTACCTTTGGCCTGCCGCCGCGGGCGGCGAGAATGACGGGGGCGCCGGTGCGCAGGTTTGATGGCCCGGCTTACAAGGCCAGATCTTCGAGGCCAAGGAAGGTGACGCTCAGGCCGGCCACGTCGCGCGTGAAGGGTTTGGGCACGTTGGTGGCGACGACGAGATTCTTCCCTGCCGGATAGAGCGTGCGGAAGACCTTCAGGTTGCTCGGGTCAAAGCGGGCGGCGTCCCATTTGCACTCGATGGCATCGACGGCGTCACGGCCCGCCGGCACCACAAAGTCGATCTCGTGCTGATCCTTGTCGCGCCAATACATGACTTTCGGCCCGGCGGGAGCGGAGACGAGGTGGTCGAGGACGAGGTGCTCCCAGAGCAGACCGCAGTCCTCCGGGCGGAGGCTGCTCCAGCCGCGGGCGAAGGCGACGAAACCGGTGTCGAAGCCATAGACCTTGGGCTGGCGAACCAGTTCGCGAGTGCCTCCACCAGAGAACGGACGGACAAAGGCGGCAACGTGGGTGAGTTCCAGCACCTCGAGATAGGTGAGCACGGTGGGGCGGCTCAGACCGCAGAGGCCGGAAAGCGCGGTGGCCTCCATCTGGCCGCCACTAAGGCGGAGGAGACTCTCCACGAGCTTGAGGAAGCCGCCGCGTTTCTCGACGCGGAAGAGCTCCTGCACGTCGCGGGCATAGTAGGAATCCAGCCACTCAGAGTAAAAGCTGGGATCGTGATCTGGGGCCAGCAGGGCGGGCGGCAGCCCCCCGCGCAGGAGGCGATGGCGGAGATCGCGGATGCCAAATGCGGGCAGTTCGTCATGCCGGACCGGTACGAGGTGAACGTGGCGTTTTCGCCCGGTGAGGCTGTCGCGAAACTTGCGCGTGGCGGCGAGCGTGGAGGAACCGGTGGCCAGGATCTTGAGCTGGGGAAAGGCGTCGGCGCCGATCTTGAGCACCCGGCTCGGATCGGGCAGCTGATGGACCTCGTCCAGGACAATCCGGGGGGTCGAGAGAGAGCGATAAAACGCTTCGGGGTCGGCGAGAAGCTGCTGGGAGGACGGCAGGTCGCAGTTCACGATCTCGGCCCCTTCGATCGTCCCGGCGAGCGTGGTCTTGCCGACGCGGCGGACGCCCGACAGCCAGACGATGGGCGCCTTGCGCCAGGCAGCTTCAATCCGGTCGTGCCAGAACGGGCGGGGAGTCATGCAGGTTGAGTTTACGTTTGGTCGGACCAAATGCAAAGAAGTAATAGTCCATCCGAGCATTTAATCGGCGAGTTTCCGCGCCGTCGGGCTGGAGTCGGCCCCTTCGCTGGGCCCATGCGGAGCGGGGTGCGCCCGAGTGTAGGGCATTCGACGCCAAGATCGGCGATGCGAGGAAGGGGTGATCGCACCGTGAAGTGGCTTGCCATGAGCAAGCGGTGGTCGCACCGCGCGTCGAATGGCTGCCCGGGCTGGGATCGAACCAGCGACCAAGTGATTAACAGTCACCTGCTCTGCCACTGAGCTACCGGGCAGTGGCTTTCCGCCCGCACAGGCCGGCGAAAGAGAGGTCGAAGGACAAGGCCGCGCCCGGGCTTGTCAATGCTCCTTTTGGCGCGCGGCGCCCCGGGGATTCAGCGCGGAAGGAATTGCCGCCACCGCTCCGTCCGTCACGCTCCTCCAGAATGCTCAAGCTCGGCATCACGGGAGGAATCGGCTGCGGCAAGTCCGCTGCGGCCCGGCAGCTGGAGGCCCACGGTTTCCGCCGCCTGGATTCCGACCAAATCGTGCGCGAGCGCCTGCTGACCGATCCGGAAGTCATCGCCGCGCTTCGAGAACGCTTCGGCCCGGGGATTCTTCAGGGCGGCGTCGTCGATCGGCCTGCCCTGGCGGCCCGGGTCTTCTCGGTGCCGGCGGAACGGGAATGGCTGGAGGCGTTGCTGCACCCGCGGGTGACGGCGGCCTGGGCGGAGGCCTTCGCGGGCGGCGGCGCGGGGACCCGGTGGGTCGTCGAGGTGCCGCTGCTGTTCGAGAAGGGGCTCGAGAAATGGTTTGATTTCACGGTGTGCGTCGCGCTTTCTCCCGAAGTCCAGCTGAAGCGCGTCGTCGAGCGGGGTTTGGCCCCCGAGATGGCGGCGCAACGGATCCGGGCGCAGTGGCCCCAGGGACGGAAAATCGAGCTGGCCGACTTTGTCTTGTGGAACGACGGTGCTCCGGAATTCCTCGAGGCTCAGGTGGGCCGCCTCATCCGGAGCCTGCCCCCGGCTTGAAACTTACCGGTCTCCCTTACGTCTGACGCTTCGCGGTCCGACGGCCCCCTTTTCTCCTCATGTTCCCGCCTTCCGCAGATGACGCCTCGCCGTCCTCCGCCCGCGCCGATGCCGGCGAGGGCAAGAAAAAGTCCCGTTTGACGCGTTCGCGCGGCCGGGCCGGAGCGGCGTCGGCCGCGGAAACGCCCGCGAAGGCGCCCGTCCGGGGGCGTACGCGCCGGGGCCCGCGCGCGGGCGCGGCGGAGGAAGCGCCGGCGGCCCCGGCACCCGCGGTGACGGAAGCCCCGCGGCCGGTCCAGGACACCCTCTCGTTCACCGCTCCGCCGGCGCCCGTCGCTTCGGTGTCTCCCGCGCCCGCGCCGGAACCCGCGGAGCGTCCGGAAAAGCCGGAACGTTCCGAGCGGTCGGACCGGCCGGAAGGTCCAGGCACAGCGGCGCCCGATTCGGCGGCGGCGGAGCGTGGT
>JBEDEF010000005.1:0-3414 GCA_041175845.1 Verrucomicrobiota bacterium | reverse complement strand
GGAGGGCGTGCCGGCCGGGACCCAGCGGTTGCGCGTGTTCTACACCGGGCTCGATGTCGCCGCGCCCTCCGTCGACGTGCGGCCGGGCCAGACCGCCAGCATCGACGTGGCCCTCACGTCCGCCGTCCTCCAACTCGCCGCCTTCACCGTCTCGGCCGACCGGGAGGGCGAGGCCGCCTCGATCACCCGGCAGCGCACGGCCGCGAACGTCGTCAATGTCGTCTCCACCGACGCGTTCGGGAGCGTGGCCGACGGCAACATCGGCAACCTCATGGTGCGCCTGCCCGGGGTCTCCGGGGAGTTTGAGAACGGTGAGGTGGTCGGCATCCGGATCCGCGGCACGCCGGTCGAGTTCAGCGCTCTCAACGTCGATGGCGTCCGGGCTTCCGGCGCCTTCTCCGGCTTCAACACGCAGGGCGATCGCGGGGCCCAGAGCGACCAGATCCCGGCGGAGTTCATCAAAGAGGTGGAGGTCACCAAGGCCCCCACGCCCGACATGCCCGCCGACTCCATTGGCGGGGCCACCAATCTGGTCACCAAGTCGGCACTCGACTTCAAGGACGACGTCCTCACGTACCGCCTCGGGTTCAACTACAACGCCTTCCGGGAGGATCTGCAGAATCCGACGCCCAACGCCGCGCTGACCTGGCTCACCCGCCTCGGGCGCCAGCGCAATCTCGGCCTCGCGCTTTCGCTCAGCTACACCGACACCGAGGCGCCCCGCGATCGCGTGCAGACGGTCCGCAACCAGCCCGACGGGCGGGCGACCCAGGCGCGCAGCCTGTCCAACGTGAACCAGCGCGTCCGCATGGGCGGAGGCCTCAAGTTCGACTATCGGTCGGGAAGCAACCTCAGCGCCTACCTGAAGCTGCAGTACAACTATTATTACTTCGACAGTCCGCGCCAGGTCTACGCGGGCACGCCGGCCGGGCCGACGCTGGTGGCCGACTACAGCCGGGTGAGTCGCGCGCAGATCGAGGCGGGTACGCAGGCGCGCAGTTCCACCAACGCGGTGGCCGGGGTCGCGCCCGGCTTCACGGACAGCTTCACCGAGATGCTGACCGTATCGTGGCTCAATGAGGGCACCTGGAACGTGAAGCTCGGCCGCCAGTACCTTGCCGAAGCGGGGGGCGAAGTGCGCCTGGCTGGCGATCAGCGCCTCACCGGCAGGTTCACCTTCAATCCCTCCAACTTCGCGAGCAACCTCCGCTCCTTCAGCCTGACCTTCCAGCCCCTCATCGGGATGTCGGTCGACAGCCGCGCCAACCGGTCCCGCCCCCTCTTCCGGCAAACCTACGGCCCTTCGATCGGGATGGACACCGACTGGCGCAATTACCGGGCCCGCCTGCTGCAGCAGCCGGAGAGCAGCGAGGAGACGATGTTCAACGGCACGCTGGACTACGTGAAGGAGTTCCGCGGGGGACGTCCCCTCCAGCTGAAGTTCGGGGGCGCCTGGCGCCAGCAGGACCGGGTGCTCCGCGTGGCCCGGCCCAACTGGACGTTCACCGGAGCGGATCGCGTGGCGGGTCCGGCGGCGGGCACGGGGGTGAATGACGACAACCTCGGGCAGTTCATCCGCGGGCGGGCGAACCCGCTGTTCGACCAGCGCAACGGCGTCTGGCCCGATCTCCCGGCGATCGACTTCCCGACCGTCTGGCAGGCGTTCGGGAGCCGGCCGGAGTGGTTCGCGCCGGTGGGAACCTCCGTGACGGCGGCGCCCAGCGTCAGCGAGCTGACGGAAGACGTCGCCGGCGCCTACGGACAGTTCCGGCTCCAGTTGGCGGCCCTGAACATCCTCGGCGGGGTGCGTTACGAGCGGACGGAGGTGGATGCCGCCGGCCGCAACACCGACCCCCGCCGGCCGGGCGTGGAGGTGGTGCGCCGCCAGCGCAGCTACGACGACTACTTCCCCAGCGTGCACCTGCGGTACGCGCTGCGGCCCAACCTCACCGCGCGCGCAAGCGTGTCCACCAGTGCCGCCCGCCCGAACATGACGGACCTCTATCCCACCACCACCGTCAGCTACAATGCGACGACGGGGCTCGGGACCGTCACCCAGAACGCCCCCGGACTGCGGCCGCAGCACTCGCACAACTACGACTTCACCCTGGAATATTACTTCGAGCCCGCGGGCCTGGTCTCCGTGGGTTACTTCCGCAAGAACCTCCGGAACTTCCTGGTGCGGACGACCGACGAGATCGACTTCGGGGCGGATAATGGCTTCGACGGGGACTTCGGAGGCTTTACCCTCAACACCACCTCCACCGGGGGGCGGGCGAAGGTGGAGGGCTGGGAGGTCAACTACAGCCAGCAACTGGTGTTCCTGCCGGGCGCCTTCCGCGGGCTCGCCGTGTTTGGCAATTACACCTCCCTCGAGACCCAAGGCACCTACGCCGGAGGCGCCCGGGCGCTGGCCGGCTTCATTCCCCGCACGGGGAACGCCGGGCTCAGCTACCGGTGGCGCAAGCTCGAGGCGCGCCTCGCGTGGCGGAAGACCGGGGCCCAGCTCCGCAGCTACAACGCGAACCTCTACGCCCAGAGCAGCTTCGATCCCTACGAGACCACCGACTTCAGCCTCAAGTACGCCTTCAGCCCCCGGTACGCCCTGTATTTTGATGCCATCAACGTGGGCAACAACTGGCCGCAGCAGTACACCGGCGATGATCCGGGGCGGGTGGCCTTTGCGGACGACTACGGGCGGCGGTTCAACTTCGGACTCACGGGCCGGTTCTGAGCCACGCCGTCCCGCGGGGTGCCGAAAGGTGCGCCGCTTTCTCGGTGATCACATGGTTCATCCCATGACCTGGCATAAACCCATCCGCTTCGTGTCGTTGATCCTGGGTCTGGGCATGTCAGCCCTGTTGGGCGCTGACGTCACCCGGCCCAATCTGGTCCTGATCCTCGTCGACGACCTCGGCTACGCGGACCTCGCCTGCACCGGGAGCCGCGTCCACCGCACGCCCCACCTCGACCGGCTCGCGGCCGAGGGGCTCCGGTTCACCGATTTTCACAGCAACGGCGCCGTGTGCAGCCCCACCCGTGCCGCCCTGCTGACGGGGCGTTATCCGCAGCGCTTCGGCCTCGAGGCGGCGATCGGGTTCGTCCGCGACGAGGGCGTCCCGCTGGCGGCCACGATGATTCCGGAGATCCTCCGCGGTGCCGGCTACCGCTCCGGGGTTTTCGGCAAATGGCACGTGGGCCATGTCTCGCGCTTCGGACCCAACGACCAGGGCTTCGACCAGAGCGCCTGCGCCAACAACAATCCGGATTACCACTCCCACATTTCCCGCGACGGCAACCTCGACTGGTACCGGGACCAGCAGCTCGCCGATGAGCCGGGCTACCTCGTCGACGTCGTCACCCGCCACGCGACGCGGTTCATCGCCGAGCACCGGGAGCGCCCCTTCTTCCTCT
>JBEDEF010000004.1:0-4839 GCA_041175845.1 Verrucomicrobiota bacterium | reverse complement strand
AGGCAATGCGAGAAGTCCTCGGGGATGCCCGGCCCGAGCTTGCCCGGCTCGGCCCGCGTCGGATCCGGCTTGAAGGGCACGAAGTCGAAGGCGCTCAGGCGCACGCCGATGTCGATCGGGTTCCCGTCCGCCCGGATACCCGCGATAATGTCGCGCAGGATGCGGGTCCGGTTCTCAAAGCTGCCCCCGAACTTGCCCGGCCGGGTATGCGCCCCGAGGAACTCGTGCAACAGGTAGCCGTGGCAGTGCTTCAGGTCGACGAAGTCCGCCCCCGCCTCGCGCGCGAACCGGGCCGCCCGCACATAACAGCCGATCAGCTCCTCAATTTCCCCATCGGTGAACACCTGGCTGTCGCTGGTGACGTTGAACTTCCGGTCGAGGATCGGGTGGCGATAGGCCACGCGGGGCTCCATCCGCTTCTTGTCGGTCGGCTTACAGAAGCGCCCCGAATGCGTGAGCTGGAACCCGACCACCAGGTCGTCGGCCGTGCCGTGCTTTTCCCGGTGCGCCTGCACGAGGAGTTCCCGGATTTCCGCGAGGTCGCGGCGGGTGTCCTCGAGGATCATCAGCTGGTTCGGGTTGGCGCGGCCGTCGGGGCGCACCGCCATCGCCTCGCCGCCGAAGATCAGCTTCGCCCCGCTCTGGCCGAACCGCTGCCAGCGCCGCCGCACCTCGGCGGTAGCGTGCCCCGTGGTCGTCGCGTCCCAACCCTCCATCGGATGAATCGCCCAGCGGTTGCCGATCCGTTTGCCATTCACCAGGGGCCCGTCCACCGGGCGCGCCAGGGCGGAGGCCGCGCCGGTCTGCAGCGTGTCGTCGCACGGCAGGTCCAGCCCGAGGCCGGCCACGTGAGCCCGGAAATCAGCCACCGTCTTCAGCGAGGCGAGGCGGGTCAGCTTGAAGGGGGCGGCGGGGGCACTCATGGGAAAATCGAGGGAGACAAGGTTCTTAGTCGCTGATGACCAGAAGGAAAGGACGCGGGATATATCCTATATTCTTGCCTCGAGGGTCAATCGCTTTTGGCCTGCCGCCCGATGAGTGCCGGCCTGCCCTCGATTCCGGAACGCCCCCTGACGAAGACGGAACAGGTGCACGGCTGGCTGCGGGAGGCGATCCTGACCCACGCGCTCCGACCAGGCGAGGCCTTGAACCTCGACGAGCTCGCTAAGCGCCACGGGGTGAGCCCGATCCCGGTGCGGGAAGCCGTGGCCCGGCTGACGGCGGAACGGCTGCTGGTGATCCGCCCGCACCACGGCGCCCAAGTCGCGGAACTGGATGAAAACTCGGTGCACGACATCTTCGCGCTGCTCGAGGGCCTCGAATCCGCCTCCGCCCCACGGGTGATCGAGCTGGCGGGTCCGGAGGACGTGGCGGCGCTGGAAGGGCTCCTCGGGGCGCTCGACGCCGCGGTCGCCGCCGGCGACACGGACGGCTGGGGTCGCGCCAACGCGGCCTTCCACCTGCGGCTGGCCGGGGCAGCCCGCCTGCCCCGCGTCGAGGACCAGCTGCGGCTGGCGTTCGACCATTGGGACCGGGTGCGCCGGCACTTCTTCCGTGAGGTTAATGGGCTGCGGCTCGGCGAGGCCCAGCGGGAGCACCGCGAGATGGTGCAGGCGGTGGCGCGGGGGGCGGCTGGGGCGCTCGAGCACGGCCTCCGCGTGCACAACCGTACCGCCCGCGCCTTCTACCTGCACGCCCTGGCGGGCAAGGCGGGGTAAGGGAATGTGGGCGGAACGGTAAGTGTGGCCGCGGCAGTTGCCGCGGATTCAGGCTGCCTTTCGTCCCTCCTCCGCGGCCCCCAAAAGGGGCCCCCAAAAGGGGTCAGGCCGTTGTTCGTTGTTTTTGACTCGTCTGGGTGCGCGCTGGTTGGGTTACCTGCCTGGGATGGCACGAAAACTTCGGATTCAGTTCCCTGGGGCCATTTACCACGTGGTCAACCGCGGCAACTATCGCCGCGATCTGTTCCTGTCCCCGTCCGAGGCTGAGGCCTTCCTGGAGACGTTGCGCGAGGCCCGGCAGCTCATGGGATGGTCCGTGCACGCGTACGCACTGATGCGGAACCACTACCACGTTGCGCTCGAGACGCCCGAGCCGAACCTCGTCGAGGGAATGCATTGGCTGCAAAGCACTTGGGCCGCACGCTTCAATCGTTTCCGCCAAGAGCGCGGCCATCTCTTTCAGGGCCGCTACCAATCCATTTTGGTCGAGGACAGCGCCGCACTCGCCCGAGTCGTCGACTACCTTCACCTCAACCCGGTCCGCGCCAAGGTAGTCGCTCCGGATCAAGTGAAGTCTTATCGGTGGACCAGCCTACCCGGCATTGCGAAGGGCAGTGGCTGGACCGATGATGCCGGCTGGCGTGCCGGTGGGAGGTTCGCCGACAGCGCGAACGGGCGGGCCGCTTATGTCGACTACCTGGTCGATCTCGGTCGGGACGAGGCCAGCTGGGAGGCCCGCGGTCTGACGGGGTTGTCCCGGGGCTGGGCCATCGGGACCAACGCCTGGCGCCGCGCACTCGCCAAGTCATACGGCCAACAAGCCCTCGGGTCAGGCCTGGCGGGCAAGGATGTAGCCGCGCTGCGCCTCGAAAGCTGGGAAGCAGCGATCGCCGAGGGTCTCGCCGAAGGGAATCGCCGCGAGTCGGATCTCGAGCTCACCCCTCGAAAACAGGACTGGAAGATCGAGCTCGCCACGCAGGTGCGGCGGAAGAGCGGCGCCCCGATCGCGTGGTTAGCGCGTCGGCTCCAACTCGGCGCCCCAGCCTCCCTCCGCAGCTACCTTTCGCGGAAAAAGGAAAGGGATTAACAGCGAACAACGGCCTGACCCCTTTTGAAGGGGCGCCGCGGTCAGCGTGACGGGCGGATAAGTTCCGAGGGGAATGGGGCCGGCGCGGCCGAGGAAGGATGCCGCAGATTCTGGGCCCGGCCCCGGACCCGCTGCAGCGGCACCGCCAGACCACCCCCGGCCTCCAGCAGCTGGGTGAGCCGCTGGTCCATCTCGGCCGCCCGGGCGACGTGCGCCGGATCGTGGATCAGGTTGCGGATCTCGTGCGGGTCCTCTTCGAGATCGTACAATTCGTCGATGTCCCAAACTCCCTGCGCACGGATGAACTTGTAACGCTCCCCACGCAGGGCGTGCAGGGTCGGGGTCTGCGGGTATTGCCGCTCCCAGTAGTACTCGTACACCAACTCGGTGCGCCAAGGCACCTCGCGGCCCTGGAGCAACGGCCAGGCGCTACGACCGTCCATTCCCTCAGGCACCGGCAAGCCCGCCGCCTCCAGCAGCGTCGGCGCGAGGTCGAGGTTTGCCACCAGTTGCCGCAAAGTACGCCCGCCTGGTACCGCGGTGGGACAGCGCACGAGCAGCGGTACGCGCATCGACCACTCATAGGCGACCCGTTTGTCGATGAGCCCGTGTTCGCCGAAACCAAATCCGTTATCGCTGGTGTAGACTACAAGAGTGTCGTCGAGGACTCCCCGGTCGGCCAGCGCCCCCAGCACGGCGCCGACACTGTCGTCCACCGAGAGCAGGCATTCCAGATAGCGGCGATATTCAGCCTCCCAGACCGCCGGATCCGCCTCGTGGTAGGGAAAGTCGATCCCGTGCCATGAGTTGCGCTGGTCCCGCACCCAGCGCGGAGCGTGCTCATGGCGATCACGGGAAACCGGCCGGGGCAGCGGCCGCCCGTCGTAACGACCACGGTGGCGAGGTGCCGGCTCGCAGCGGCCGTGGACGGCCTTGTGCGAGAGGTAGAGCAGAAACGGCTGCCCGCGGGGTACGCTCGACAGCCACTCCAACGCGTAACGCGTGAGCTCGTCCGTGATGTAGTCGCGCCGGCTGACCCAAGTGCCGTCAACGTTGAGCTGGTGCGGGGCCGCCCCGGAACGCGCCGGCACGGGCGCGTACTCGCCCTGACCGCGAAAGCTCACCCAGCGGTCGAAGCCCGGGCGCGGCTCCGCCGAAGTGCCCATATGCCACTTGCCAAAGAAACCGGTCCGGTAACCCGCCGCCTGCAGCAGTCGCGGGAAAGTCGGCAAGTCGCCCCGCACGCCGCTCACGTTATCCATCACGCCGTGCCGGTGCATATACTGGCCCGTCAGGATCGAAGCGCGGCTCGGCGAACAGAGGGCGGTCGTGACGAAGGCTCGGGCCGCGTGCACGCCCTCCCGGGCCAATCGATCGAGGTGCGGCGTCTCGACGAATGGATGCCCCAGGAACCCAAGGGCATCATAGCGGTGGTCGTCGGCGACTATCAGCACGAGGCCGCGCGGTCCGGCCACGGCCAGGCCGAACCCGCACACGATAAAAAGGAGCAGGGCGCGCACCAGGGACATGACCGGAGCCAACGACGGCGCCCACCACCGCCGCAAGCCCAGCATCCGCTTTCCAAATCGGACCCCACAGCTAAAGCCACTGTTCCGGCTACCGACTAAGGACCACCGACTACTGACTACCGACAACCGATCACCGACTACCGAAACCACTCAGGGACCGAACCGCTCCATCCACGCCACCTGGGGCCACCCTTCCCGGACGTACGGCTGCGCCGGACCCGGCGTGCTGCGGCCACGCTCGATATACCCGCGCAACAACCGGCCGAGGCGCTGCACGACCTCGGGGTGGCGCGCCTCCAGGTTTGTCGTCTCGCGCGGATCCGCCTCCAAATCGTAGAGTTGAAACGGCGGCAAACCCTCGAAGCTGTCGGGCTTCGGCTGGGTCCACGGCGAAGGCGTCCGCGTCGGCCGGCCCCACCCGCCGGAACCCGGCGCGAGGATCAGCTTCCAACGTCCCGCGCGGATCGAGAATTCCCCCTCGGACGAATGGTGCACCAACCCCTCC
>JBEDEF010000003.1:0-4569 GCA_041175845.1 Verrucomicrobiota bacterium | reverse complement strand
GATGTTCGAGCGCGCCTATTGCCAGCAGGCGCTCTGCAATCCTTCCCGCGCGTCGGTGCTGACGGGGCTCCGGCCCGATACGCTGCGGATTTGGAATTTGCCGACTCACTTCCGTGAAACCACGCCGAATGTCGTCACGCTGCCCCAATACTTCATGCGGCACGGCTATTTCGCGCAAAACATCGGGAAGATTTACCACAACTATCGCACGGCCATCGAAGGCGACCCCGCTTCATGGAGTGTGCCGGCGCAACTTCACTTTGCCTCGCACGCGGCCGATGTGGCGCTGCTCGATGGCGGCGAGGCGCCGCCCAACACCGCCCGGGCCAAAGGCGTCGAGGCGCGCGACGTGCCGGACGAGGCCTATTTCGACGGGCGCGTGGCGGCTGCGGCCATCCGGGCGCTGCGGGAATGTCAGGAGCGCGGCCGACCGTTCTTCCTCGGAGTTGGTTTCTGGAAACCGCACACTCCGTTCAATGCGCCCAAGCGTTACTGGGACATGTATCGACGTGAGGACATCCCCGCTATCCTCAATCCGGCGCCGCCCAAGGACGCGCCAACGGTCGCCATGATGAATGCGAACGACGGGAAGCCTCAGACCACAGATGATATTTCCGAGGTCCGGCACGGCTACTACGCCGCGACAAGCTACCTGGACGCCCAACTGGGCAAGGTGATTGACGAAGCGGAGCGGCTCGGACTCATGGAGAATACGGTGATCGTGTTTTGGTCCGACCACGGCTTCCACCTCGGCGAGCAAGGACTGTGGGGCAAAACTTCGAATTTTGAGAACGCCGCCCGGGTTCCGATGATCATCGTGGCCCCGCAGGCCAAGCGCGCGGGCACCAAAGCCGGCGGGCCGGTCGAGTTGCTCGATCTCTATCCGACGCTGGTCGATTTGTGCGAGCTTCCGCCGTTGGCGGGCTTGGAGGGCGTGAGCTTGCGAACCGTGTTGGATGACCCCGCGGTGCGGGCGAAGTCGGCGGCGTATACGCAGGCGCCGCGCCCGCCGAGAATCCAAGGTGGCCAAAGCGACACGATGGGCTACTCGATGCGGAATGAACGCTACCGCTACACCGAGTGGCGCGCCTGGAATTCCGGCCGCGTCCAGGACCGGGAACTTTACGATCACCAAGTGGACTCGGCCGAGACCGTCAACCGGGTAGGGGACGTTCGCCTCGCGGAAATCGTCCGGGAGCTTGCCGCCGGGCTGGCGCGGCAATTTCCGCCCGCTGCTTTGCCCGACCAATGAACCTTCCCTGATTACGATTCGCTGGCTCCAACTCCCCTATCTTCCCTGCCAATCTATGATTCTCATCCGCATCCTGCTCCTTTGGGTTTACGCTCACGCCGCGGCTGCGGTCGCCGCTGACCACGCCGCCGTCGTGCGGTCGGAATTCATCTACGAAAAGGCGCCGTATCCCGAGTGCCATGCCTCGACGATTGTCGAGACGGCGCCCGGCCACCTCGTCGCCTCGTGGTTTGGCGGCACGAAGGAGAAAAATCCCGACGTCTGCATTTGGGTGTCGCGGAACGATGGCGCCGGTTGGTCCACGCCCGTGGAAGTCGCGAACGGCGTGCAGCCCGACGGCAAGCCGCGCGTGCCCACATGGAATCCCGTGCTGTTCCAGCCTAAGAGCGGGCCGTTGTTGCTCTTCTACAAGGTCGGCCCGTCGTTTCAGGCGTGGTGGGGTGAACTGCGCACCTCCGCCGATGGCGGTCGCACCTGGAGCGCCGCGCAACGCCTGCCCGACGGCATCTACGGCCCGATCAAAAACAAGCCCGTGCAGCTCGCCGACGGCACGTTGTTGTGTCCGACGAGCGACGAGACGGACGAGAAGCCCAGCAAATGGCGCGTCTACTTCGAGCGCACGACCGATCTGGGGAAAACGTGGACGAAGACCCCGTTTTTCAACGACGGACTCGAGGTCGGTGCGATTCAACCGAGTGTGCTGTTTCTCGGCGGCGAGAAACTCCTGGCGCTCGGGCGCACGCGCCAGGGCAAGGTCTTCTCCATTTCGTCGCCGGACAACGGCCAAACTTGGGGCAAGATGAGTCTTACCTCGGTGCCGAATCCGAATTCGGGCACCGATGCCGTCACGCTCGCCGACGGCCGCCATCTGCTCGTTTACAACAACACGCCCAAGGGCCGCACCCCGTTGAGCGTCGCGATTTCACGTGACGGTGCCGAATGGAAGCATGTCCTTGATCTCGAGATCGCACCCGGCGAATACAGCTACCCCGCCGTCATCCAAGCCGCCGACGGCCGCGTGCATATCACCTACACGTGGAAGCGCGAAAAAATCCGCCATGTTGTGCTCGATCCGGCGAAGCTCTAAACCCTCACTCGTATGTCTTCTCCCTTTCGCCCCAGCGGCATCTACTCGGCCCAATGGCTGCCCACTGATTCCGGCGGCGCGCTCGATCGCGCAGCTCTCGCCACGCATCTGGCGTTCGAAAAAAGCGCTGGCGTCGCCGGCTTCCTCGGCCTTGGGAGCACGGGTGAATTTCCGCATTTTTCGCCGGACGAACGCAAAGTCGCGCTCGCTGCCGTCGCCGAATGCGCCGCGCCGCTCCCGGTGATCGCCAACATCACCGACCTGCGCCCGAAGGTCGCGATTGAGCTCGGCCGTTTTGCGAAGTCGCTCGGCCTCCCCGCGGTCGGCCTGATGCCGCCGCCGTTCTTCCCCTTGTCCCAGGCCGACATCCTCGCGTTCTTCCTGCACGTCGCCGAGGCCGTCGATCTCCCGGTAATGCTCTACAATTTCCCTGAGCTCACCGGCAAACGTATCGACCTCGCGACCATCGCGGCTTTCGCCGACCGCGCTCCCATGTGTGCGATCAAGCAGAGTGGGGGAGAGTTTGCCTACCACCGCGACCTGATTGCCCTCGGTCGGGAGAAAAATTTCGCCGTCATGTCGGGCGCCGACACGCGCCTTTCGGAGGTGTTTGCGATGGGCGCTGCCGGCTGCACGGGCGGCCTTGTGAACATCGTGCCCGAACTTATGGTCGATATTTATCGCTGCGTGACGGCGGGCCGGCCCGACGATGCGGCCGTCTCGGCGGCGCGCATGGTCGAACTGGGCCGCGTGATCGACCAGCTCGCGTTTCCGCCCAATGTCGGCGCGGGCCTCGCGGCGCGCGGCTTCAGCCCGGGCGCCTCAAAGTCGATCCTCTCCTCCGAGTCGCGTGCGCTGGCCGCGAAGATTGAGGCCGAGCTGCGCGCGCTGTTTCGCCAATGGGACCTCGCCCTCGGTCCGGTCACAGCCACCGCATGAAAGCTCAATTCACTTTGCTCGATGGTCTGGTGCTCGGGGGCTATTTTTTGATCACGATGGCCGTGGGCCTGGCTTTTTGGCGTCGCAGTCGCTCGGTCGCGGGATTTACGGCCGCCGAAGGCAGTCTGCCGGGTTGGCTGACGGGTCTCTCCATTCTCGGCACCTACATCAGCAGCATCAGTTTTCTCGCGCTTCCGGGCCGAGCGTTTGCGGGCAACTGGAATCCGTTCGTCTTTAGCCTTTCGCTGCCGCTCGCGACGTGGATCGCGGTGAAGTATTTTTTGCCGTTCTACCGCAACAGCGGACATGTCTCGGCCTACGCCCACCTTGAGGAACGGTTCGGGCCGTGGGCGCGGATTTATGCCAGCTCGTGTTATCTGCTCACCCAGTTCGCGCGTATTGGCACGGTGACTTACCTGATGGCGTTGCCGATGCAGGTGCTGCTGGGCTGGGACATCCGGCTCATCATCGTGGTCACGGGGGTGGTAACGACGCTCTATACGTTTGTCGGCGGGATTGTCGGTGTGATCTGGACCGATGCGATTCAGACCATCGTGCTCGTGGGCGGTGCGGTCACGTGCGCGGCGCTGATGATCTCGCACCTGCCGGAGGGCCCGGGGCAGTTGTTCACGATCGCGGCGCAGCACGACAAGTTTAGTCTCGGGAGCTTCGGCGCGGGTCTCGCGGAGCCCACCTTCTGGGTCGTGCTCATCTACGGGGTCGTGATCAACCTCCAGAACTTCGGCGTCGATCAGAGCTACGTGCAGCGCTACCACACCTCGTCGTCCGATGCTGAAGCGAGAAAGAGCGTGTGGCTCGGAGGGCTCGCATATCTGCCGGTATCGGCGGTCTTCTTCTTCATCGGCACGGCGATGTTCGCCTATTACACGACGCACCCGGAGTTATTGCCCGAGGCGTATCGCGATCCGAGCAAAAGCGACTCGGTGTTTCCTTGGTTCATCGTGACGGCGCTGCCCTCGGGCATCACCGGCTTGCTGATTGGGTCGATTTTCGCGGCGGCGATGAGCACCATTTCCAGCAGCCTGAATTCGGCGGCGACGATTTTGCTCAACGATTACTACGGTCGGTTCGTGAACCGCCAGGCGACCGAGCGACAGAAGATGCGGGTGCTTTACCTGACGACGATCATGGTCGGAGTGATCGGCACCGGTATCGGGGTCGCGATGATTTCGGTGAAGAGCGCGCTCGATGTGTGGTGGATGCTGGCCGGTGTCTTCGGCGGCGGCATGCTCGGGCTTTTCTTGCTCGGGTATCTTTCAAAGCGCACGAA
>JBEDEF010000002.1:0-2709 GCA_041175845.1 Verrucomicrobiota bacterium | reverse complement strand
GTCCTGGACGCCCGCCGCCCTCGGCACCTACTCGTTGCAGGTGCGGGGGGTGGACGCCGCCGGCGCAGGCGCAGTTTCCGCCGCGGTGCCCGCGATCGCCGGCCTGACCGGCTGGCGCTGGAACGGCCGCCAGCCCACCGGCGCCGACCTCAACGCCGCCACCCGCATCGGCGACCGCTGGTGGATCGTGGGCGCCTCCGGCACGGTGCTCACGCTCGACGACCAGGGCGAGTTCACGCCGGTCGACTTTCCCACCACGCAGCACCTCACCGGCATCGCCCACGCCAACGGACGCTGGGTCGTCACCGGCCCCTACGTCGACGCTGCTTCCCGCGAGGAGATCGGCTCCCTCTGGACCTCGACCGACGGCTACCGCTGGGCCGTTCAATTCTCGGGCCCGCTCGACAACTTCAGCCTCAACTTTGCCGTCCACGCCGCCGGGACGTGGCTCCTCGGCAGCACCAGCGGGCTCCTCCTGACCTCGGCCGACGCCTTGAACTGGACCCGCCGCAACTCGGGCGTCTCGACCTCCCTGCGCGCCGCCGCCCACGGCGCCGGCACCTGGGTCGTGGTGGGTAACAGCGGCCGCATCGTCACCTCGCCCGACAGTGCCACCTGGACCGCTCGCACCAGCGGCGTCACCGGTAACCTGCACGGGGTTGCCTTCGCCGGCGACCTTTTCGTCGCCGTGGGCGCCGGTGGCGTCATCCTGACTTCTCCCGACGGCCAGGAATGGACGCGGCGCACCTCTGGCACGACCGCCAACCTCAACGGGATCGCGCGCGTGCTTGGGGCGTGGGTCGCCGCCGCCGAGACCAACGCCCCGCCGGTCTCGGCCGACGGCGTGAACTGGGATCCGGCCTCCACCGGCGGGCTCGCCCTGAACGGTCTCGCGGTCGCGACCAGCGGCGGCCAGGGTCTGCTCCTTGGCCGGGCGGGCGAAGCCTTCGCCGCGCATGCTTCACCGGCGCAGTGGCGGCGACTCGGCCGGGGTGAGGCGGCCTCCCTGCTCGGCGTCCTCCACGCCGGTGGACGCTTCGTCGCCGTCGGGCAGAACACCGATCCGGTCAGCCGCGCCGCCGTGGTTCCGGTCCAGTTCTCCACGGACGGCATCACTTGGACCCGGGCCGCGCCCAACGCCGCCTTCACCAACCTCAACGAGGTCGCCTTCGGCCAGGGCCAGTACGTGGCCGTGGGCGATGGCGGCCGCATCCTCACTTCGTCGGACGCGGCGGCGTGGACGGCCCGCACCTCCGGGTCGACCGCCCAATTGCTCGCGATCGCGGCCGGGCCGGAGCGGTTCGTTGCCGCGGGCGGCGGCGGGACCGTGCTCACTTCGGCGGACGGCGTGGCGTGGGTCAGCGGCACCTCCGGCGTGACGACCGCCCTGAACGCGGCCACCTACGGCGCGGGCCGCTTCGTGCTCGTTGGCGCCGGCGGCCGCATCCTCCACTCGTCCGACGGAGCCGCATGGACCGCCGCGATGAGCGGGGTCACCGGCGCCCTGCACCAGGTGGCCTATTTTGACGGCCCTGGCTTCCTCGCCGTGGGCGATGGCGGGACGATGCTCGCCTCGCGCGACGGAGTAGACTGGTCGCCGGTAGAGACCGGGGTGGCGGATGCGATCTACGCGGTGGCACGCACTCCCTTGGGCTATGTTGCCGCCGCCGGGAGTAACGGCGCGCTGCTAGTTTCGCCGGATGCCGCGGACTGGTCCGTGAGCGCCTTGCCGGTCAATCGGATTGTGCGTGGTGTGGCGTCCGGCGCGGGGGCGATTGTCGCCGTGGGCGACCAAGGCGTGTCGCTGACTTACGAGCAACGTGACTCGCGGCCGGCACCTGAGATCCGCGTGGGGCCGGTGGCGCAGGCGGTGGTCTCGGGCGCGCCGGTGCGCCTGACGGTGGCGGCGCGGTACGCGGAGGGGGCTGTCTATCAGTGGTACCGCGACGGCGTGGCGCTGGCCGGCGCGAATACCCCGGTGCTGGAGCTGGCTACGTTCCAAGCGGCGGACGCGGGGAGCTACGTGGTGGCAATCGTTTCGCGGAGCGGCACCACCCGCAGCGCTCCGGCGGTGCTCTCCGTGGCGGCGGCGAGCGATCCGGGCCGGTTGGTGAACCTCTCCATCCTGACCGCGCTGGCGGGGGCGGACGACGCGTTCACGTTTGGTGTGGTGGTCGGCGGTGCGGGCACGTCTGGCGCGAAGCCGCTGCTGTTGCGCGCGGCGGGTCCCTCGCTGGTCCCGCTCGGTCTCGATCCGGCGTCGGTCCTGCAGGACCCGCGCCTGGAGCTCTTCACCGGCGAGACGGCGGTGGGAGGTAACGACAACTGGGGGGGCGGAGCGACGCAGGCCGCGGTTTTCGCGCAGGTCGGCGCCTTCGCCTACGCGGCCCCCGGTTCGCGCGACGCCGCGCTTTTCCTGCCGGCCCTTGCCGCGGGCGCCCACTCCGCGCGGATCGCGGGCACCGGCTCGGGCACCGTCATCGCGGAGCTGTATGACGCGACGCCCAACGGCCAGTTTACCGCGACGACGCCGCGGTTGGTGAATGTCTCCGTGCTCAAGCACCTCGGCACCGGATTGGTCGCGGGCTTTGTTGTGGGCGGGTCCGCGCCGCGGACCGTATTGGTGCGGGCAGTGGGGCCGACGCTCGGGGAGGCGCCGTTCGGGGTGCCCGGCGTGGTGCCGGATCCCGAACAGCCGCAGTTCGGGAT
>JBEDEF010000001.1:0-4292 GCA_041175845.1 Verrucomicrobiota bacterium | reverse complement strand
GCCCCGGCGGCGGTGGTGACCACGCCCGACCTCGCGGCCCACCTCCCGGCCGGGACGGCCGTCTGGGACGTCACCGTGCTGGCCGCAGCGGCCGCGGGCGAGGCGTCGACACGGATCGCGGTGCCGGCCGACGCCGACACGCCGCTCGCGCTCATCTACACCTCGGGCACCACGGGGGCGGCCAAGGGCGCCGTGCTGACCCAGGGCAACTTCGCGACCAACGCCCTCACGCTGGTCACGGCCTGGCGCATCACTGCGGCGGACCGCTTCCTCTGCAGCCTGCCGCTGTTTCACGTCCACGGCCTCGCCAACGGAGTCCATTGCTGGCTGCTCAGCGGCTGCGTGCTCCGGTTGACGGAGCGCTTCGAGCACGCGCGGGCGGCCGCTTGGTTCGAGGAATTCCGGCCGACCCTCTTCTTCGGGGTACCGGCGATGTTCATCCGGTTGCTGGAGTTGCCGGCGGAGCAGGCGCGGGCCTTCGGCGCCCGGCTGCGGCTGGCGGTGTCGGGCTCGGCCCCGCTCCCCGCGGAGGTGCACGAGCGCTTCCGGCAGCTCTATGGCTCCGTGATCCTCGAACGCTACGGGATGACCGAGACCCTGATGAACGTGGGCAACCCGTACGAGGGCGAGCGGCGGCCGGGCACGGTCGGGTTGCCGTTGGCGCACGTCGCCCTGCGGGTGTGCGATGAGGCGGGCGCGCCGGTGCCGGTGGGCACCGTGGGCGAGGTCTGGGTGAAGGGCCCGAACGTCTGCGCCGGCTACTGGCGGCGGCCCGAAGCCACCGCGGCCGCGTGGCGCGACGGCTGGTTCCGCACCGGGGACATCGGGGTGCTCGCGCCCGACGGCTACCTGACCCTGCAGGGCCGGCGGAGCGACCTGATCATCTCGGGCGGCTTCAACATCTATCCGCGGGAAATGGAAGAGCTCCTGCTGGAGCAGCCCGGCGTGAAGGAAGCGGCGGTGGTGGGCGTCCCGGATCCGGTACGCGGCGAGGTGCCGGTCGCCTACGTGGTGGCCGGGCCGGACTTCGACGAGGCGGCAGTCGCGGCGCGCCTGCGCGAGCAATTGGCCTCCTTCAAGCAGCCGCGGGCCTTCGTGCGGGTCCCGGCGCTGCCCCGGACCGCCCTCGGCAAAGTGCAGAAGCACCTCCTCCCGCCCTGGCGGGCCTGAACGCGATGAACCCCGCCACGCTGTCGCTGATCGCCTTGGTGGCGGTGATCGTCCTGAGCCTGACGTCGCGGATCAACGTGGGCGTCCTCGCCGTGGCCCTGGCCCTACCGGTCGGCGTGGGGGCGGCGGGCTGGAAGCCCGAGGCGGTGCTGGCGCTGTTTCCCTCGAGCCTGTTCCTGACTTTGGCGGGGGTAACCCTTCTGTTCGGGGTGGCGCAGACCAACGGCACGCTGGAGGCCGTGGCGCGGCGGGGCGTGCGGGCCTGCGGGGGGACGCCGTCCCTGCTGCCGCCCTTGTTTTTCCTGCTGGCCGGGACGATCTCCGCGCTGGGTCCGGGGGCGTTGGCGGCGACGGCCCTCGTGGCCCCGCTGGCGCTGGCGGCGGGGGCCTCGGCGGGCGTGCCTCCGTTTCTGATGGCCCTGATGGTCGCGAACGGCGGCAACGCGGGCAACTTGTCCCCGTTCAGCGCGGTGGGCGTGATCGTCCACGCCAACATGGCCAAGGCCGGCGTGCCGGGGCACGAGGGCGCCGTGTTCCTGGCGAACTTCGCGGCCCACGTGCTGGTCACGGCCGGCGCCTGGCTCTTGTTCGGCGGCCCGGCCCTTGTCCGGCGACCACGGGCGGCTGCGGCGGTGTTGGCTCCGGTCGCGCTCAATGGGCGCCAGGGGTTCACGTTGCTGGTGCTGGCGCTCTGGGTGGGTGGGGTGGTCGGCCTCGGGTTCAATCCCGGCCTCTCGGCGTTCGCCGCGGCGGCGGTGCTGATTTTGGCCCGCTGCGGGGAGGACGGCGCGGCGGTCGCCTCGGTGCCGTGGGCGGTGCTGCTGATGGTTTCGGGCGTGAGCGTCCTGGTCGGGGTGCTCGAGAAGACCGGCGGCCTCGATCTGGTGTCGGGCCTCCTCGCGCGGCTGGCGACGCCCGGGACCGTCAACGGGGCGATGGCGTTCGTGACCGGGCTGATCTCGACCTACAGCTCCACTTCCGGGGTGGTTTATCCGGCGTTCCTCCCGCTGGTGCCGGGGTTGGTGGCGCAACTCGGCGGCGGCGATCCGCTGCAGGTGGCGCTGAGCATCAACGTCGGTGCGGCGCTGGTGGATGTCTCCCCGCTCTCGACCATCGGCGCCCTGTGCGTCGCGGGGCTGCCCCCCGGGGGCGACAGCCGGCGGCTGTTCCGCCAAATGCTGCTCTGGGGCTTCGCCATGGTGCCGGTCAGCGCCCTGCTCTGCCAGTTGGGCGCTCGGTGGTTTTCCTGATGCAACCCTACCTCCGCCTCCTCGTCGCCCTGCTGGCCCTGCCGCTGGGCGCCGCCGCCCCCGACGAAGCCGCCAAACGTTGGGAACAGTACGAACCCTCCTTCCGCACGTTCGCGGAGCAGGACGCCGCGCGCCCCTTTGCGCCCGGGGGCATCCTGCTGGTGGGCAGCAGCATCTTCCGCCAATGGACCACGGCGGAGGAGCAACTGGCGCCGCTGCCGGTCCGGAACCGCGCCTTCGGGGGCTCGCGGACCGGCGACCAACTCGCGCGCTTCGACCAGCTCATCCCCCGGTACGCCCCGCGCATCGTGGTCTACTATTGCGGCAGCAATGACCTGAAGGCCAAGGACGCCGACGCCCCCGCGGTAATTTTCAGCCGCTTCCGCGAGTTCTCGGAGCGGGTGCGAGCCCGGTTTCCCGCTACCGACCTGGTCTATGTGACCGCGACCCGCAGCCCGGACCGGGTGGCGATCTGGGAGCAGGTGGACCATTACAATGCCCTGGCGCGCGCCTACTGCGCCGCGACGCCGCGCCGGCACTTCATCGATTTGAACCCGGTGCTGGTGGACGCCCAGGGCCATCCGCGGCTCGAGCTGTACCAGAAGGACAAGCTCCACTTCCACCCGCCGGCCTACGCCGAGTTCACCCGCGTGATCCGTCCCGTGCTCGAGCGCCTCTGGGCCCAGCCCGCGCCCTGAGGGTCACAGCGCGCGGGCCTCGGCGATGAGGGCTTCGCCCGGGTTCACGGCGGGGGTTCCTGCCGGACGGGTTGCAGCCACGCGTGCCGGGCCTTGATCGAGAGGGCCATCCGGATCCGCTCTTCCACCGTCAACTGGCGCAGGCGGGCCATCTCCGCCTCGCGGGAGGCCGCCGCCGAGGCGCTCCGGCGCGGCCGTCGCGGGCCGTCGGGGAGAGGGGCAGGGGCGGAATCGCTCATCGCGGTGGGAGGTCCGACTCTCGCGTGCCGCCCGGGAGGCTCAAGGGAATTTCCGGCCGCTGGGATGCCCCGTCCGACGGCAGGCGTCCGGCTCCGGAGCAGGTTGGCCGCAAAAGGCGCAAGGGTTGCATCCGCGGTCGGGGCCGTGCGTGGCGTCCATAGACGCCGCGAGGCGCAATGGGGGGAGCCGCAGGGCGGAGGGTTCAAGCCGAGGGGCTTCCGACCGCGCAGCCGTACGGACAGGGAGGTCTCGCGCCCTTGCATCGGATCCCTCCGCTCCGACCGCTCGCTCTGAAACCTCCGCGGCGTCTATGGACGCCCCCTTCAGCGTGGTCCACGCCCAGCGTCCTTTGCGCCTTTTGTGGCCATCCTCCGAGCGATCGGCCGGAGCCGGTTGGCCGCAAAAGGCGCAAAGGGTCGAATCCGTGGTCGAGGCCGTGCGTGGCGTCCATACACGCCGCGAGGCGCAATGGGGGGAGCCGCAGGGCGGAGGGTTCAAGCCGAGGGGCTTCGGACCGCGCCGCCGTACCCGCACGAAGTCCGCACACCCTTGGTGCTGGCCCTCCCCTCCGAGCACTCGCGTTGAAGCGTCCGCGGCGTCTATGGACGCCCCCATCAGCGTGGTCCGCGCCCAGCGCCCTTTGCGCCTTTTGTGGCCATCCTCGGAGGCGATCGGCCGGAGCAGGTTGGCCGCAAAAGGCGCCAACGAGCGCCGCTCGCATGGCAGTGCCAAAGCTCAATTACCCAGTTAATTGAATGAGTCCGGGCTCAATGCTGGTTCCAGGCTGAGTTGGGCCGGTCCCAGATCAGGCGCGCGGCGTAGACGCGGCCGTTCGCCCCGAACGCGGCCGGATTGCCCGGGGCCATCCCCTCCGAGGTGGTCACCCAGGTCTCCCGCTCGTTCACGTCCACCACCGCAAAGTTCCCCAATTGCG